>JAFLSG010000075.1 GCA_022511065.1 Prevotella sp. | reverse complement strand
AACTGCCCGAAGCGTTCAATCCCGAGCGTTGCCTCTTCGGGCTGCATCTGCTTGCAGGGGATGGTGAGGGAAGCCCAGTTGCCGAGCGTTGTTGCTCGGCAACGAGCAAAGACGATGGTGTACCGTATCTGCAAATGCATTCGACGGCGAAGCATGGCTGCACAACGGCGATGAACCGCCCCATAGCAGTTGTGGAATCGGAAAAGACTGCGGTCATCCTGTCGGAGGCGATGCCGCAGTATATCTGGTTGGCGGCAGGCGGATTGAGCATGCTATCGGCAGAGAAGTTGCTGCCGCTGCAAGGGCGGCGGGTGGTGCTGTTCCCCGACACAGACCCCGACGGCAAGGCATACGCCGCATGGCTGCGCGTGGCGGAGGAGGCATCCGAGCGGATGCAGCAGCCGATACATGTCAGTCGTCTGCTCGAAGACCATGCCACCGATGCGCAGAAGGCGGCGAAGATTGACATCGCAGATTTCCTGTTCTGCTCGCCGTAAAGCATCATCGGGAATTTCCGGGCAAATCGAAAGGAGGCTGCAAACGATGTGAAAAGAGCCTCCAAACGGGTTGAAATCAGCCTCCAAACGATGCGTTTGCAGCCTTCAAACGAAAGGGCCTCATTTCTTGGGTGAAATCTCCCTTGCCACCAACAGTTGGAGGCGGCAACCACGAACAAGACGAAGCGCAAGCAGCGCATTGACGGATTGAAAACAACAAACCAAAGACAAAGAAAACAAACGAATGAAAGCAATGACAAGACAGCAACTCGCAGCCCATGCGGGCGTGAGCACAAGGACGCTGAACAACTGGCTGCGCCCCTATCGGCGGAAACTCCGCGCGATGGGCATGCCCGACGGAAAACAGGCGTTTCCACCCAACATCGTGGCGTGGATTTCACGGCGTTTCTGCATCGACCTCAACCGGCAGGGCGACGGTAGCCCGTAGAAACCACGCTTGAAAATGGGAAAGAATCGACAAGAATCGGAAAGAATCTGCAAGAATGTGCAAGAATCGGAAAGTGCCCCTCGGCGGCATCGTAACTTTGCACTCAGTCGGGGAAACGCCCCGATGGGAGCAGCGGCGGACTTGCGCGCGGAATGCCTCAAAGCTCCAGAGTAAAAACATTCAAAAACTTTCAAACTATGCCAGTATTGATCAAAGTGACACAGAACAACAACCAGTACAGCCCCGCCTTCGGCAAATACTACGGCCACGTGGTGACGACCAAGACCATGACCTACGGCGAGCTGTGCCGCCACATGTCGGAGCACAACAGCGTATATGGCGAGGATGTCTGCCTCGGCGTGGCGAACAAGCTCCAGTCGTGCATCCTCGAGCAGCTCCTCGAGGGCAAGAAGGTGCAGTTCGGCGACCTCGGCACGTTCTACCTCTCGGTGAAGAGCGCGGGGGCAACGACCGAGGACGGCTATAACCTCGGCAGCGACATCAAGGGCCTCTACCTCTGCTTCGCACCGAGCCGCCGCGATGTGAACGACCTCTCCTCGAAGACGCTCAAGAAAAAGGCTGCCTTCATGAACGTGAAGGATTTCATGCCCGCCAAGGCGACGGCATCCGCTCCCGTCGAGCCGGAGGATGAGGAAGAGGATGGCAATCCTTAAAACGCCGAGGGACAGGGCTATGCCTTGAGCCGCAAGGCTAATATCAGCCTTGCGGTCTCTCTACGAAGAGAATGCTACCTGCCCTGCAAAGAGGAAAATCTCTGCATTTCAATATAAACCAATTTCTAACAAAAACGAAAAGCAATGGAAACTTCAAAACTCAACAAGATCTGTAACTTCATCATCACGGTTATCACCGCCTTCGTGTCCACCTTCATCATGCAGTCATGCGCAGGGTTGAACTGATCGTCGTGCATTGCAGCGCCACGCGCTGCAATGCCTCCTTCCCCGTGGAGTCGCTGATAGCCTGCCACGCCGAGCAGTTCGGATTTACGGGCTATCACTACTACGTGACCCGCGACGGCGAGGTGTATCAGACGCGCCACGAGAACCTGATAGGCGCACATGCCAAGGGCTACAACCGCCATTCGCTCGGCGTATGCTACGAGGGCGGTCTTGACGAGCGCGGCAATCCCGCCGACACCCGCACCGAGGCGCAGAAGGCTGCCCTCTGGCATCTGCTCAAAGCCCTGCGCGAGGACTACCCCGATGCCGAAATCCTCGGCCACCGCGACCTGCCCGGCGTGCACAAGGCTTGCCCCTGCTTTGATGCGAGGGAGGAATATCAGGGGATATGAACAGGAGAAGGAGAGCCACTCTGTCATTTCAGGGTGGCTCTCCTTGTTATTTTCAGCATTATATCAGATTCTGAGTGCAACTCCACTCATAGACAGGCCTGACGGAGATGCGATGCCCCTGCTCCTCAAGGTCGCTGTATTCGTGGTCGGTCAGCAAAAGCAGATTCTCGCACTTGGTATGCTTGCAAGCCAACAGCAGTCCGCTGATTTCCCGCTTTCGGGTCTTCTCGTTCGTAATGTCGTAAGATACCTGTATCGCCTGTAAGACGGTATGGCCGTCGCACACGACGAAATCACACTCTCCAGAGCGTTCTTTGAAATAATAGACATCCCATCCGTTCGCCTTGCACTTGCGGAGCAGCTGGACAAGGACGACCGTCTCCAATCGCCAACCAAGATTGTCGCCGGCAAAAGCATTCTCCCGCCAGTTCATCATAGCCACATCAATGGCATAGGTCTTCTCCTGTGTGACACGCACCTTGCTTTTCGCTGCATACCTCTTGATTCCGATGAGCAAGAATGCCTGTCGGAGATAGGCGAGGTAGTTTTTGACCGTATGCTCCGATCTGAGATGAAAAGTCGTTGCGAGGTCGGTCGTCACGACGTGACTCGGCGACACGTTCAGCAAGTGATGCGCCAACTGCTCAAACGCCTCTTTGTAGGTAATCTTGTAGCGCTGCTCGATGTCTCTTTGAAGGATGTTGCTCACCAAGTCCTTGATATACGTGCGTTTGTCGCTGATGGCAAGCAGTTCGGGGAAGCCTCCATCTTTCATATATGCATCGAAAGCGGCACGCCGGAAGCCCTCCGCCTTGGTGGTTCTTCTGTCGGTATCAACACCCTTTACGGCGCAGTATTCGGCAAAGGAGAACGGATAGAGGTGTATCTCCTTGGCACGACCAGACAAATGGGTAGCCAACTCTCCGCTCAGCAGTTTGGCGTTGGAGCCTGTGATAACGACGTGCATCTTCTTTCGCAGCATCCGATTGACGAACAGATGCCACCCCTCCACATCTTGAATTTCATCAAGGAAAAGATAGTCGAAGTCGCCATACACCTTGTAAAGCACTTCAAGCACATCATTCAGTTGATCGGAGTCCATCCGCGACAGACGCTCGTCATCAAAGTTGGCATACGCATACTTCACCTTGGCACGCTCAAGTGCCTGAAAACAAAGTGTTGATTTGCCGCTCCTTCGTACCCCGATGACCACTTGCGCCTGGGGACTGTTCATATCTATGAGCAGTTCTTCCTCGCGATGGCAGTATTCACTACCGCGCTTCGCCTCCAACTCCTCTTGCTGTTCAGTGAGGATTGTCTCAAGGAGGCGCTTGTCTATGACTACGTGCTGTTCCGACTTTGATGCCATAAGATAACGAGCTTAACGATTACATTTACGGCTGCAAAGATACACAAAAGAACCGTAAAACGCGATATTTTACAAGAAATATACCATCTACAACGCGATATTTTACATAAAACGCAGTAGTTAGAACGCGATATTTTACACAAAATAGGGTATTCCGAGCGCGATATTTTGCAAAAACGAAGGATTGCGAGTGCGCAAAACGACTACTCCACAAGCAACTGCAACCCTACGCCACGGACGGTTTTCAGCGTGACTTTCGGCTCGTCGCAAGAACCAACGCAAAGGCGAAATCTTCACTTCACTTTTGACGAAATTATGGAAATCCTTTGATATTTCGGAGAAAAGCCGTAACTTTGCACCTTAATTATAAAGATTAAGACGCAATGGCTACCATACTACATATCGAAACCAGTACGGATGTATGCTCCGTGGCGGTGTCGGAGGACGGGCAGGTCATCTTCCACAAGGAAGACCACAGCGGGCCGAACCATGCGGAGAAACTGGGGATTTACGTGGACGAGGCACTCTCGTTTACGGATAACCATGCGATTCCGTTTGATGCCGTGGCCGTCAGTTGCGGGCCTGGTTCCTACACGGGACTGCGCATCGGGGTGTCGATGGCGAAAGGTATCTGCTATGCAAGGGACTTGAAGCTGATAGCCATGCCCACGACGGAACTGCTTTGCGTGCCGGTGCTGCTGCGCGAGGCGGCGGAAGAAGGGGCATTGCTTTGCCCGATGCTCGATGCACGGCGCATGGAGGTGTATGCCGCCATCTACGACCGGAGCCTCAGACCTGTAAGGGAAATTGGGGCGGATATTGTGGATGAAACAACCTATCAGGAATATCTCGACAAACAGCCGGTGTATTTCTTCGGCAACGGTGCAAAAAAGTGCATTGATGCCATCAACCACCCGAACGCCCGCCTCATCGAGGGGATAGAGCCGTTGGCCAAGTGGATGCAGCCCCTGGCGGAAAAGCGGTTCTTGACGGAGCAGTTTGAGGATGTGGCCTATTTCGTGCCCTACTATCTGAAAGACTTTGTGGCAAAACCATCCAAGAAATTACTGTAAATCATGAATATCAAAGGATTAGATTACAACACGCAACGAAAAAAACTCCTCATGCCGGAATACGGTCGGGAGATTCAGAAGATGATTGACCACGCGGTGAGCCTCACGGACAGGCGGCAGCGACAGGAGTGCGCGATGACCATCGTGAAGCTGATGGAGGCGAAAGTGCCGCAGTTGAAGGAGAACGAGGACTACGAGCAGACGCTGTGGGATCACCTGTACCTGATGAGTCAGAAGCAATTGGACATCGACTGGCCCTTCGATGTGTCGGGGGCGGAGAAGATACACGACAAGCCGAAACCGATGCAGTTGCCGAAAGAAGGCATCGCACTGCGCCACTACGGTCGTCTCGTAGAGGAATTGCTGGACAAGCTGAAGACGATGCCGGCGGGAGAGGAGCGCGACGCGCTGACCTACTTCACGGCAAACCAGATGAAGCGTGACCTCGCGACATGGGGACACGGATCGGCTGACGACGAGAAGGTTGCCAACGACATCGCGCGCTACACCGACGGCGTGATTCAGATAGACCTCAACTCGTTCACCTTCGAGAAGGTCGTGGTATCGGAAGAGAACCGAAGAACAAAGAGAAAGAAGTAAACAACCCGCGGAATGGCATCATTCATCATTGAGGGCGGACACTTGCTGAAAGGCACCATCACCCCGCAGGGCGCGAAGAACGAAACCCTGCAGGTAATCTGCGCCTCGCTGCTGACAAGCGAGGAGGTGACCCTGCGCAACATTCCCGACATCCGCGATGTGCAGAACCTCATCCAACTGATGAAGGACATCGGCGTGAAGGTGCAGAAGCTGTCGCGCAACGACTACACTTTCCAGGCAGACGAGCTGAACCTCGGCTACTTGGAGAGCGACGAGTTCGTAAGAAGTTCCGCAGCACTGCGGGGAAGCGTGCTGATGATTGGCCCGCTGCTCGCAAGAATGGGCAGGGCAGTCATCACGAAGCCCGGCGGCGACAAGATTGGGCGCAGACGATTGGACACGCACTTCCTTGGATTTGAGAAACTCGGCGCAACATTCAACCGCATCGAGGGGCGTGATGTATATGAGATAGCCGCCCGACAACTGACGGGCACCGACATGCTGCTCGACGAGGCCTCAGTGACGGGAACGGCGAACATCATCATGGCGGCGGTCGTAGCCAAAGGCACAACCACCATCTACAACGCCGCCTGTGAGCCGTACATACAACAATTATGCCACTTGCTCAACCGCATGGGGGCAAAGATCAGCGGCATCGCCTCCAACCTGCTCACCATCGAAGGGGTGGAGACGCTGCACGGGGCAGAACACACGGTACTGCCCGACATGATAGAGGTGGGGTCGTTCATTGGCATGGCGGTGATGTGCGGCGACGGCATACGCATCAAGGATGTGTCGCTGAAGAACCTCGGCATCATCCCCGATGCCTTCAGGAGGCTTGGGGTGCGCATAGAGACGGAGGGCGACGACCTGATCGTGCCACGGCAAAACCACTACGAGATACAATCATTCATCGACGGCACCATCATGACGCTTGCCGATGCACCCTGGCCGGGACTCACGCCCGACCTGCTTTCGGTGCTCATCGTGGTGGCGACACAGGCACGCGGGTCTGTGCTGTTTCATCAGAAGATGTTCGAGAGCCGCCTGTTCTTCGTGGATAAACTGATAGACATGGGGGCGCAAATCATCCTCTGCGACCCGCATCGGGCGGTAGTTGTGGGCCACGACCGCAAACTGACACTAAGGGGCGGCAGAATGTCAAGCCCAGACATAAGGGCGGGCATCGCACTATTGATTGCCGCCATGAGTGCCAAGGGCACGAGCCGGATAGACAACATCGAGCAGATAGACCGGGGCTATGAGAACATCGAGGCACGGTTGAACGCGCTCGGGGCAAAGATAGAACGGGTATAAAGGTATAGCATGATCAGGCAGGAGGACACATATAAGATTGGCAGGTTAGGCAAGGCGCACGGCGTGCGGGGAGAAATATCCTTCCTGTTCGACGATGATGTGTTCGACCGTGTGGATGCCGACTATCTGATATTGGACATCGACGGCATCCTCGTGCCTTTCTTCATGGAGGAATACCGCTTTAAGACCGACCACAACGCCTTGGTGAAGTTCGACGGCATCGACAACGTGGAGCGGGCAAGGGAACTGACGGGGTGCGATGTGTATTTCCCGCGCGAACTATCCGACAGCGAGGAGGGTGACATCACATGGGCTGAACTCGTGGGCTATACCCTCACCGATGCGCAGACGGGGCAGAGCGTAGGGACTATCGCCGACGTGAACGACACGACACTCAACGTGCTCTTTGAATTAGAGGACGGTAAACTGATACCCGCCTCGGAAGAGCTTATTGACGACATAGACACTGTAAACCATCAAATTAAAATCAATCTGCCAGAAGGCATACTCGAATTATGAAGAAACAAATAGCCATACTCGGCTCGACCGGGTCCATCGGAACGCAGGCGCTGCAGGTAATAGCGGAGCACTCAAACCTGTATGAGGTGTATTGTCTGACCGCAAATAATAAGGTGGAACTGCTTGCACAGCAGGCACACCGCTTCAAGCCCGCCGCCGTGGTCATCGCCAACGAAGCCCGCTACGACGAGCTGAAAGCGCTGATGAGCGACATGCCTAACGTGAAGGTATATGCCGGTGCAAAGGCATTGGATGAGATTGTGGAGGCCGGTCCTATCAATATGGTGCTCACCGCCATGGTGGGCTTTGCCGGGCTTTCGCCCACGATACACGCCATCAAGGCACGGAAAACCATCTGTCTTGCCAACAAGGAGACGCTTGTCGTGGCGGGCAAGCTGATACTTGACCTTGCCACGGGTTTCAGAGCGCCTATCCTGCCCGTGGACAGCGAGCACTCGGCTATCTTCCAGAGTTTGGTGGGCGAAGACCGCAACCCCATTGAAAAAATTCTGCTGACGGCATCGGGTGGTCCTTTCCGTAATTTTACGCGAGAGCAACTTGCCACGGTGACGAAAGCCGATGCGCTGCGCCATCCGACGTGGGACATGGGGGCGAAGATTACCATCGACTCCGCCACGATGATGAACAAGGGTTTTGAGGTGATTGAGGCGAAATGGCTTTTCGGTGTGGAGGCCAATCAGATTCAAGTGCTCGTGCATCCGCAAAGCATCGTCCACAGCGCCGTGCAGTTTGAGGACGGCAGCGTGAAGGCGCAGCTTGGCGTGCCTGACATGCGCCTGCCGATACAATATGCCTTCTCCTACCCCCGCCGACTGCATCTGTCGAGCGAGCGGCTTGACCTCTTCCGCAGTCATTCATTAGAGTTTTTCGAGCCTGACCTCGAGAAATTCCGCTGCCTTGCCCTCGCCTTCGAGGCCATCGAGCGCGGTGGCAACGTGCCGTGCATCCTGAATGCCGCCAACGAGATTGTAAACCGTGGTTTCCTTGAGGATAAGTGTGGTTTCTTGCAGATGAGCGACATCATCGAGGAGACAATGAACAGCACGACCATCATCGAGAATCCTTCCCTTGAAGACCTCATGCAGACCGACAAGGAGGCTCGTCGCATCGCCACGGAACTGATGACAAACAAGTAATATCAACAAAAAAGCAAATAAGACATGGAAATATTTCTGATACGCCTTTTGCAGTTCATGCTCGCAATCGGGCTGCTGGTGCTGCTCCACGAGGGCGGACACTTCTTCTTCTCTAAACTTTTCGGCGTGCGCGTTGAAAAGTTCTACCTGTTTTTCGACCCCAGCATCTGGAAATGGGACGGCAGCCTCTTCAAGTGGAAGCCCAAGAACAGCGACACGCAGTATGGCATCGGATGGCTGCCGCTCGGCGGCTACTGCAAGATATCGGGCATGATAGACGAGAGTTTCGACACCGAGCAGATGAAGCAGCCTGAGCAGCCGTGGGAGTTTCGCGCGAAGCCCGCATGGCAACGGTTGCTGATTATGATTGGCGGTGTGCTCGTCAATTTCCTCCTTGCCCTGTTCATCTACTCGATGATACTCTTCCACTGGGGTGACACC
This sequence comes from Prevotella sp., assembly GCA_022511065.1. GTDB lineage: Bacteria > Bacteroidota > Bacteroidia > Bacteroidales > Bacteroidaceae > Prevotella. Next base: position 2,200 of record JAFLSG010000075.1, on the reverse strand, counting down.
TACATCCCGATGGAGAACATGACCTACGGCATGAAGTTCAACGCCGAGGCAAAGTCATACGGATTCAAGGACGGCGATATCCTTATCGGCACGGAAAAGGGAGCGTTCAAGGAGTTTTCCGTGGATTTCTACCGCGACCTCTCCGAGGCTACGCGCGTGGACATTATCCGCGACGGCAAGCGCCAGTCACTCAGTCTGCCGGGCGACATCAATCTGCTTGGAATGCTCAAGGCCGACCCAGCCTTTGCCCGTCCCTTCATACCGGCGGAGATTGATAGTGTGATGCCGGGCACACCCGCCGCAGAAATCGGGTTGGTAAAGGGCGACAAGATTCTCGCCATCAACGGCAAGGCGGTGGATTCCTACAACGAGTTTACCGACCAAATCGGTGTGCTGGAGGACATGATGACGGCGGCAAAGACATCCGCCGACAGCCTGAAGGTTAGAACCGTGACGCTCGTCGTGAACCGCCAGTCGGCGGGTCAAGACACCGTGGCCGTGACGCTCACCCCTGAACTTCGCATGGGCTTCTTTGTGCAGAGCCTCGCCGGTCTCTACAAGCCCGTCACAAAGGAATACGGCTTCTTTGAGAGTTTCCCCGCAGGTGTCAAGTACGGATGGAACGTGTTGGCAGGCTATGTGGGCGACATGAAATATCTATTCAGCGCTGACGGCGCAAAGTCGCTCGGCGGCTTCGGTGCCATCGGCAGCCTGTTCCCCCCGATGTGGGACTGGTATCTGTTCTGGAAAGTCACGGCGATGTTCTCACTCATCCTCGCCTTCATGAACATCCTGCCCATCCCCGTGCTCGACGGCGGCCACGTGTTGTTCTTGCTTTACGAGGTGATTACCCGTCGCAAGCCGTCCGAGACATTCATGATTCGCGCCGAATACGTAGGCTTCGGCATACTCATCTTGCTGATGGTCGTGGCGAACCTCAACGACATCCTGCGATGGCTCGGCTATATGTAACGTACAATCATATCCATAACTAAAAACAATAACACTATGGCAAACGGAACATTTGAACTGCTCGCGCTACCCTATGCAGAGGATGCGCTTGAGCCTGTCATCAGCCGGCAGACCATCGGCTTCCACCACGGAAAGCATCTGCAGGCGTATGTGAACAACCTGAACGGTCTGCTCGAAGGGAGTCCGCTCGCAGGACTGCCACTCGAGGAAATCGTGAAGCAGGCAGAGGGTGGCATGCTGAACAATGCGGGGCAGATACTGAATCACAACCTCTATTTCAGCCAGTTCGCCGCCCCGAAGGAGGATAATCACCCCACTGGCAAGCTCGCCGCCGCCATCGAAGCGCAATTCGGCTCTTTCGATGCCTTCCGCGAGGAGTTTCAGAAGAAGGGTGCGGGCGTATTCGGCTCTGGTTGGGTATGGCTTTCCGCCGATGCAGAGGGCAAGCTCGTCATCACACAGGAGGCGAATGCCGCCAACCCCGTGCAGCGTGGCCTGAAGCCCCTGCTCACCTTCGACGTGTGGGAACACGCCTACTATCTCGACTATCAGAACCGCCGCCCCGACCATCTCGCCGCCCTTTGGCAGATTGTGGACTGGGAGGTAGTTGGTCGCCGATACGAGGAATTGTAAATATCCTGGTCATAGTAGTTCAGCGGATGGGCTCGCCTCTCGCAATAGAAAGAGAAAGCAGGAGGCGAAGCCCAGATAATGATGTTATGCGTGTTGAAAACTTCATGGCTTTAAGGTCTATCCTAAAAATTAGAAAACCTAAATCAGATAAATGTACTAACAATCTCCTAACCTTTGTAGTGAAAACTAACTGTGCTTAAACCTTCATGGAGATAATAAGGCCATCGTAAACCTCATGATTTTTGTAAAATCTACCTGAACATGATTGATTTAACAAACATATCTATACCGCTGAATTGATTTGTTTCATGAGCTGCAATATTTAGTCTGTGTTCTGCATTAATCTAATCATTGCAAAGTTAATATATTTAGGTCATATTTGTGCCGATTTACCCCCCCCGATATAAGGTTTTTTAAGAATTCACCGCTTCATTTAGCATTTTTTAGGGAATTTTGCCCCATATGGCATGGATATTGATTACCCGAAAAATCTGCGAAACATGAAAAACACCCGATAGTTTGAATGACTTCAGGGGACTACACACTTTGACATTTGACATATTTGACATTTGACATTAAGGTCGTTTACATATTA
>JAFLSG010000074.1 GCA_022511065.1 Prevotella sp. | reverse complement strand
TTATATTTATTATATTATTATATATATTATAATATATATAATAATATAATAAATCAATAGTGAATATTTTAACCTTAACTTTGCACATCGGAAACACCTTAATGCAAGATTGCAAGATTTCATCGTCAAGCATATTGGCTGTCTCGCATATCGAATACTGCTTAATGTTACAATGTTGCAAAGTTACAATGTTACAAATTCAAGTTGAAACGACCTTATTGCAACATGCAACATTGCAACAATGCAACAAAACTGAGGTCGGGAACTGCCTTCATGCGGCAAACGCAGTAGCGTAGCGAGGCAACACATTTGGCGGTTTGGAAAATATTTTGTACCTTTGTACCCAATAAGAAAAAGATGGCACCCAATGATGGAAAATAACGAGACGCACATAGGAGAAAACACCGCGCCGGCACGGAAAAGCAAGATTATCAACGACCCCGTGTTCGGCTTCATCAAGATTCCGCGAGGACTGCTTTACGGCATCGTGGAGCACCCGTTGTTTCAGCGGTTGAACCGCATCAGTCAGTTAGGGCTCGCCTCGGTGGTCTATCCCGGTGCGCGGCACACGCGTTTTCAGCACTCTCTCGGTGCGTTCCACCTGATGAGCGAGGCGCTGCTCATTCTGCAACAAAAAGGGCACTTCATCTTCGACATCGAGGCAGAGGCGGTGGAGGCGGCGATATTGCTGCACGACATCGGTCACGGCCCCTTCTCGCACGTGCTTGAGAACACCCTCGTGCACGGGGTGACCCACGAGCAAATCTCGCTGATGATGATGGAAGAACTCAACCGGCACTTCGGCGGTCAGTTGTCGCTCGCCATCTCAATGTTCAAGGGCGAGTACGGCAAGAAGTTCCTGCATCAGCTCATCTCGAGCCAGCTCGACATGGACAGGCTTGACTACCTGCGGCGCGACTCCTTTCACACGGGCGTGACGGAGGGGAGCATCGGCAGTGCGCGCATCATTAAGATGCTCGATGTGCGCGACGATATGCTCGTGGTGGAGCAGAAGGGCATCTACTCGATAGAGAACTACCTGACGACGCGGCGGCTGATGTACTGGCAGGTATATCTGCACCACACCTGCGTGGCGTATGAACAGGCACTCGTTTGCACGCTCAACCGGGCAAAAGACCTCGTGAAGGCGGGCCATGAGGTGTTTGCCCCGCCGTCGCTGATGTATTTCCTGCGCAACGATGTGGATGCGGCATGGTTTGCCTCGCACGAGGAGGCACTTGCGATGTACGAGGACTTGGACGACTCCGACATCTGGAGCGCAATGAAGGCGTGGAAGCATGCAGACGACCGCATACTCTCCACCCTCGCCACGGGGATGCTCAACCGGCGGCTCTTCAAGGTGGATGTCGCCGATGAGCCTTTCACTGAGGAACATACGGAAGCCACCGTCGCCCGCATCGCGAGCCAGATAGGCATCAGCACGGACGATGCACGCCGCTACATGACGGGGCTGCGAACCGTGGGCAAGGACATGTATGACGCGGAAGACGACAACATCGCCGTGCTCTGTAAGGACGGCACGCTGAAGACCGTTTATGAAGCGTCTGAATTGCTAAATAAAGATTTACTTTCTAAAAAAACACGAAAATATTATTTTTGTCATCAGAGATTGGATTAATTTTCGTATCTTTGCACGCAATATAACGAAGATTCAGCAAACCTATGGAATTTACTGCCAAACAAATCGCGGGATTCATCAACGGTACGGTGGAAGGCAATGAAGATGCCGCCATCAGCACCTTCGCAAAAATCGAGGAGGGACGACCGGGTGCCATCTCATTCCTCTCCAACCCGAAATACACCCACTATGTTTACGAGACCAAGTCAAGCATCGTGCTGATTGACGAGGCAATCACGCTTGACAGCGAGAAGCCCGTCACGACGACCCTCATCCGCGTGAAGAACGCCTACGAGAGCGTTGCCAAGCTGTTGCAGATATACGACTCGATGAAGCCGAAAAAGACGGGCATCGACCCGTTGGCAAGCATCGCGGAGAGTGCCCAGATAGGCAAGGATGTGTATGTGGGTGCATTCGCCTGCATCGGCGAGGGAGCGAAGATTGGCGACGGTGTGCAGATATACCCCCACGCCGTGATTGGCGAGGGTGTGAGCATCGGCGGGAAATCCACCATCTACCCCAATGTGACCATCTATCAGGGTTGCCGAATCGGCAATAACGTGACGATTCACGCGGGCAGCGTCATCGGTGCTGACGGCTTCGGGTTCGCCCCCAACACGGAGGGCTACGACAAGATTCCACAGATAGGCATCGTAGTGATAGAGGACGATGTGGAAATCGGGGCAAACACCTGCGTAGATCGCTCCACGATGGGACAGACCATCATCCGCAAGGGCGTAAAACTCGACAACCTCATCCAGGTGGCTCACAACTGCGAAATCGGCGAGAACACGGTGATGTCTGCCCAAGCCGGATTGGCAGGCTCCACAAAGGTGGGGGCATGGTGCATGGTAGGCGGTCAGGCGGGATTTGCCGGGCATATCCACGTGGCTGACAAGACCTTCGTAGGCGCACAATGCGGCGTCATCAAGGACACCAAGGGCAACGGAGAGTCACTTATCGGCTCGCCCGCCATGGATCCGAAGGTATTCTTCAAGGCGAAAGCCATCTATGCGAAGCTGCCTGACATGTATCGCCAACTGGCACAGATGCAGCGCGAAATCGAAGAACTGAAAAAACAAAAATAAGATATGAAACAGCAGACACTCAAAGGCAGCTTTTCCCTGTTCGGAAAAGGATTGCACACGGGACTCAGTCTCACGGTGACTTTCAACCCCGCCCCAGAGAATACCGGGTACAAGATTCAGCGAATCGACCTCGAGGGGCAGCCGGTGATTGACGCCATCGCGGAGAACGTGGTGGATACGCAGCGCGGTACGGTGCTCGGCAAGGGTGAGGCGCGCGTATCAACGGTGGAGCACGGATTGTCGGCACTCTACGCCTTAGGTATCGACAACTGCCTGATTCAGGTGAACGGCCCGGAGTTCCCGATATTGGACGGCAGCGCCATCCAGTATGTGGAGAAAATTAGGGAAGTCGGCATGGAGGAGCAGAGTGCGCCGAAGGACTATTACGTGATCCGCAAGAAAATCGAGGTGAAGGACGACCAGACGGGCTCGTGCATCACGATACTGCCCGACGAGGATTTCTCCATTACGGCGATGTGCTCATTCGAGTCCAAGTTCATCAACTCTCAGTTTGCCACGCTCGACAATCCGCTGAAATATGCAGAGGAGATTGCACGGGCAAGGACATTCGTCTTTGTGCGCGACATTGAGCCGTTGCTTCAGGCAAACCTCATCAAGGGTGGCGACTTGGATAATGCCATCGTTATCTACGAGCGCCAGACAACACAGGAGCGGCTTGACACGCTGGCAGACATGCTGAACGTGGAGCATCGCGACGCTACCGACCTCGGCTACATTCAGCACAAGCCGCTGATGTGGGAGAACGAATGCACGCGCCATAAGCTGCTCGACATCATCGGCGACATGGCACTCATTGGCAAGCCCATCAAGGGCAGGATCATCGCCACCCGTCCGGGTCACAAGATTAACAACAAGTTTGCGCGCCAGATGCGCAAGGAAATACGCAAGCATGAGGTGCAGGCTCCCATCTACGACCCGAATGAAGAGCCGATTATGGATGTGAACCGCATTCGTGAACTGCTGCCCCACCGCTACCCGATGCAGCTCGTAGATAAGGTGGTTGAACTCGGTGCAACGACCATCGTGGGCATCAAGAATGTCACGGGTAATGAACCCTTCTTCCAGGGGCATTTCCCCCAGGAGCCTGTCATGCCGGGCGTGCTTCAGATTGAGGCGATGGCGCAATGCGGCGGATTGCTCGTGCTGAACACACTGGAAGAACCAGACCGCTGGTCCACTTACTTCATGAAGATAGACGGCGTGAAGTTCCGTCAGAAGGTTGTGCCTGGCGACACACTGATCTTCAAGGTTGAGTTGCTTGCACCCGTTCGTCACGGCATCTCCTCGATGAAAGGCTATATCTTCGTGGGTGACCATGTGGTGGCTGAGGCTACCTTCACCGCCCAAATCGTCAAGAACAAATAAGAAAAAGACATGAATCAGATACATCCATTAGCAGTCATAGATCCGGAGGCAAAGTTGGGAGACGGCAACGTGATAGGCCCGTTTTGCGTGATTGACAAGAATGTCGTTATCGGCAACAACAACAAGTTTCTGAACAGCGTCACCATCCATTATGGCGCACGCATCGGCGACAACAACGAGTTTTTCCCCGGAGCAAGTATCTCCACCAAGCCCCAAGACCTGAAATTCAAGGGTGAGGAGACGACTTGTGAAATCGGCGACAACAACTCCATTCGTGAGAACGTGACCATCAGCCGTGGCACCGCATCAAGGGGCAAGACCGTAGTGGGCAATGGTAACCTGCTGATGGAGAACATGCACGTGGCTCATGACTGCATCATCGGCAACGGTTGCATCATCGGCAACTCCACAAAGTTTGCCGGCGAGGTGGAAGTGGATGATTGTGCCATTATCAGCGCCACTTGTCTGTTCCATCAGTTTTGTCGTGTGGGCAGCTATATTATGTTCCAAGGTGGCTCGCGCACCAGTCAGGATATACCTCCATACGTCATTGCCGGTAAGGAGCCCGTGCGCTATGCGGGGGTGAACATCATCGGACTACGTCGCCGTGGATTCTCTAACGAGACCATTGAGGCCATCCATGATGCCTATCGCATCATCTATGCGCAGGGCGTGTTGAAGGATGGCATCGCAGAGGCTCGCGCCAAGTATCCCAACGTGCAGGAAGTGGAAAACATCTGCTCGTTCATCGAGAGTTCGAAGCGCGGCATCATCAGATAGCAGCCCGTTGAAAAAGCTCATAGTCATCACAGGCCCTACGGCGGTCGGGAAGACAGCACTCTGTATGGGCATCGCCAAGCGTCTGAGCATTCCCGTCATCAATGCCGACTCCCGCCAGATATACCGGGAACTGAGCATTGGAACAGCCCGCCCGACGGAAAAACAGATGCAGGAGGTAAGGCATCATTTCGTGGGCACGCTCGGCTTGGAGGACTATTATAGTGCCTCGCTCTTTGAACAGCAGGTGCTTGAGCTGCTTGAAAAGCAATTCCAGACGGGTGACTACGCCCTGCTTGCAGGGGGAAGCATGATGTATATTGATGCCGTGTGCAACGGGATAGATGACATCCCGACAATTGATGACAAGACGCGGGAAACGATGAAAAGGCGGTTGGCAGAAGAGGGTTTGGAAGCACTGGTTGAAGAACTACGGAAATTAGACCCGGAATATTGGGCAATCGTTGATAAGCAAAATCCCCGAAGGGTCGTACACGCCTTGGAAATCTGCACGATGACAGGACAGACCTACACATCGTTCAGACGACGGGAAAAGAAGGAAAGACCCTTCAGCATCGTGAAAATCGGGTTGAACCGCCCTCGCGAGGAACTTTATGAGCGCATCAACCAAAGAGTGGATCAGATGATGGCTGACGGTCTCTTGGAAGAGGCGAAAGCGATGTACGGCAGGCGCGAGTTGAATGCCCTCAATACGGTAGGCTACAAGGAATTGTTTGACTATCTCGATGGCAGGTGGCCCTTAGAGGAAGCCGTGGAGCGCATCAAGGGGAACACCCGCCGTTACGCCCGCAAGCAACTGACCTGGTTTAAGAAAGACGAAGCCGTCAGGTGGTTTCACCCCGATGACCAAAAGGAGATACTAAACTACATATACGAAGAACATGAGTGACGAGCAACAAAATTCCAAATACGCTTGGCTGAAAGCCTGTCAAGAGAAGCTGAAGCCTTGCCAAGACAAGTTGAAAGGCGCATGGGCATGGTACAAAGGGCTGTATCAAGGCAAACCCTGGTATGTCAAGGTTGCCACCGGCACCATCTCGCTGATTTTGGCGTTCATCCTCTACTTGGGAGCGGTGGATGTCAATTTCCTCTGGCTTTTCGGTAAGTCGCCCTCTATGGCGACCATCAAGAACAAGCGCCCAAGTCAGGCATCGGAGATATATAGTGCCGACAACGTGCTAATAGGCAAATTTTTCAGCGAGAACCGCACACCTGTGAACTATGAGGAAGTGAACCCCGTGTTCTGGAAAGCCCTCATTGATACGGAAGACGAGCGCTTCTATTCTCATCACGGCATTGACTATACCGCTTTTGTAGCCGTATTGAAAGACTATGTGCTGCACCATGATGCCCGAGGAGCCTCAACCATCACCCAGCAACTTGCCAAAAATCTCTTCCGCACCCGTTCAGAGTATTCCACAGGATTACTCGGCAACATTCCCGGTTTGAAAATGCTCATCATGAAAAGCAAGGAGTGGATTACCGCCTATAAGTTAGAGTGGTTTTTCACCAAGCAGGAGATATTGACGCAATATGCAAACACGGTGGATTTCGGCTCTAATGCCTTCGGTATCAAAACCGCCTGTAAAACCTATTTCGGATGCGCCCCCAAGGATCTGACACCAGAACAGGCGGCTGTACTCGTGGGAATGCTCAAAGCCACCACCTATTATAATCCGCTCATCAATCCCGAAAATTCGCTCAGAAGACGCAACATCGTGCTCGACTTGATGGAAAAGCATGGCGACCTGACCCGTGAGGCCTGCGACTCGCTCAAACAAACGGACATCAAGCTCGATTATAGCGTGGAGAATGCATACGATGGTCAGGCAACCTATTTCCGCGAGGCGATAGCAAGCAACTTGAAAGAGTGGTGCAGGGAAAATGGTTATGACCTCTACACTGATGGCTTGAAAATCTATACGACCATTGACACCCGAATGCAGAAATATGCCGAAGAAGCCGCCCGCAAGCAGATGATGCAGGTGCAAAAAAACTTCGACAGCCATTGGGGTACGACCAATCCGTGGCAAGACGAGCGTCACATCGAGATTGCCAACTTTATTGAGGACATCGCCAAGAGGCAACCCTATTACAAATATCTCTCGAAGAAATTCGATGGCAACGAGGATTCTATTCGCCACTATCTGAACCTTCCGCATCCCGTTAAAGTGTTCGACTATGAGAAAGGTCAGGTAACGAAAGAGATGTCCACGATGGATTCCATTCGCTACATGGTGCGCTTCATGCATTGCGGATTCGTGGCGATGGAGCCAGAGACGGGTTATGTGAAGGCATGGGTGGGTGATATCGACTTCAAGTCGTGGAAATACGACAAGGTGACGGCTCATCGGCAACCCGGCTCCACCTTTAAGCTCTTCGTCTATACCGAGGCAATGAATCAGGGCCTCACCCCCTGCGATTGCCGTATAGACTCCTATTTCGCGATGGACACCTATAACAATGGGAAAAAAGCAATATGGGCACCAACGAATGCCAATGGATTCTTCACAGGAGATTCGATGTCGCTAAAGGCGGCTTTTGCACAAAGCGTGAACTCCATCGCCGTGAAACTCGGGCAAGAGGTGGGCATCAAGAATATCGTGAGCACGGCGCATAGCATGGGCATCAAGTCAGAACTCGACCCTACCCCATCACTGACCCTCGGTTCAAGTGACGTCACCTTGTTGGAACTTGTAAACAGCTATTGCACGGTTGCCAACGATGGCAAAGCCCACGAGCCTGTGCTGGTTGTAAGAATCTTCGACCGCGACGGCAAGCAAATCTATGAGTCGCCCACCGAGCAAAGAGAAGCTATACCCTACCGAAGTGCCTTCCTCATGCAACAGATGCTATTGGGCGGACTACGCGAGACGGGTGGCACATCCATGAGCCTATGGGGATATATCGGGGCGTTCACCGATACGGAGTTCGGAGGCAAGACGGGCACATCCAATAATCACTCTGATGCGTGGTTCGTGGGTGTCAGTCCCAAGTTAGTGGCTGGTGCCTGGGTAGGTGGTGAGTACAGGAGCATACATTTCCGTACGGGTGCGCTTGGGCAAGGCTCGCGCACGGCACTCCCCATTTGCGGCTATTTCTTTAAATCCGTTCTTTCTGACAAGCGATTCCCGCAATACCACGGCAAATTCGGCAAGCCCAAGGAGAGTTCCATACGGCAGGACATGTATATGAATTGCCCGTATGTGCATTATGCGGACTCGGATTCTATTGGTATCGATTCTTTGGATATGGAGGGGATTGAAGAGTATATCGAATATGATGCGCAAGGGAATCCGCTCCCCAAGCCCGCAAAGCCACAAGAACAAGAGAGTGCCGGTGAGACGCCCGTCAATCATCAGAATACGGAAGCAACCAAGGAGGACTGAAAAAGGATGGAGCTTGACCTTGAAAACAAGGAGTGGCAAGACGCGCTCCAAATTATCAACTACACCCGCCGCTCGCTTTTTCTAACAGGAAAGGCGGGCACGGGAAAATCAACATTCCTGCGCTACGTCTCACAAAACACAAAGAAGAAGCACGTGATTCTTGCCCCCACGGGCATCGCCGCCATCAATGCCGGCGGAAGCACGCTCCATAGTTTCTTCCGCCTCCCTTTCCATCCCCTGCTGCCCAACGACTCCCGCTATAACCGCCGTAACATCAAGGAAACGCTCAAATACACGGGGGCGCAACGGAAGTTGATACGCGAGGTTGAGCTGATAATCATAGATGAGATAAGTATGGTACGCGCGGACATTATAGATTTTATAGACAAAGTGCTGCGTACATACACCCGAAACCCTGAGCCATTCGGCGGAAAGCAACTCTTGTTGGTGGGGGATGTATATCAGCTTGAGCCCGTGCTGAAGGAAGAAGACAGGCAACTACTTAATCCATTCTATCCGAGTGCTTATTTCTTCAACGCCAAAGTGTGGCAACAAATGGTACTTGTGAGCATCGAACTTCGGAAGGTCTATCGCCAGACGGACGATGCTTTCATAGGCATCCTTGACCGCATTCGCAACAACACGCCCAAAGACGAGGATATCCGCTCACTGAACGCAAGGCTCAATGCCCCTTTGGACACCTCTGGCAATAATCTTGCCATTACGCTTGCAGCCCGTCGCGATACGGTGGATTACATCAACGAGCAACGGCTTTCAGCACTCGACGGCGCACCCTCCACTTTCTTCGGAGTCATCAAGGGAGACTTCCCTGAATCCTCCCTGCCCACTCCGATGGAACTCCAAATCAAGCCCGGGGCGCAAGTTATCTTCATCAAGAACGACAAGGAGAAAAGATGGGTGAACGGCACGCTTGGCACGGTGCATTGCATCGATGAAGAAGAGGGTATTATCACCATTATCACCGAGGATGGCATCGAGTTTGACGTTGAGCGCGAGGTCTGGGAGAATATGCGGTACACCTTTAATGAAAAAGAGCAGAAGATAGAGGAACAATTGTTGGGAACCTATACCCAATTCCCCATCCGATTGGCGTGGGCGATTACCGTACACAAGAGTCAGGGACTCACCTTTAGCCAGGTGTCCATCGACTTCACGGGTGGCGTATTCGCAGGAGGTCAGACCTACGTGGCGCTCAGCCGTTGCACTTCCCTGCAAGGCATCTCCCTAAAAGAGCCCATCCGCCCTTCGGACATCTTTGTGCGTGCCGAGGTTGTCAGCTTTGCCAACCGCTACAACGACCAACAGCTCATCAACCAGGCTATGCAAGAAGGCAAAGCCGACCGTGAATATCATGACACGGTAGTGGCTTTCGACAAGGGTGACTTCACCGCCTTCCTCGAAAACTTCTACAAGGCCATCCATAGCCGGTATGATATCGAGAAACCGCACGTAAAGCGCTTCATTCGCCGCAAACTGGAAATCATCAACCGCCAAAAGGCGGAAATCCAGCAACTGATTAAGGAGAAAAAGGAAAAAGAAGATATGCTCAAACGGCTTGCCGCTGAATACACGATTCTCGGCAGGGAGTGCGAACAGGAAAAAATGCGCGATGCTGCCATCCGAAACTATGAGAAGGCTATCGAACTCTATCCTGACGCAAACGATGCGAAGCGCAGGTTGAAGAAACTTCAAGATAAGAAATCGTCATAGAAACACTAAGGTGTCGTTTTGACAAAATAAGAAAACATCTTTGCAGAATAAGATTCCTTTTTAATAAAATAAGGTGCCACCTTATTAGAATAAGCAGCCATCTTAACAAAATAAAATTCCTTCTTAGCAGGACGACCACCCAAACTCATAAACCAGACACACAAACCCCATTTGCCCGCATTAACGGATTTTATAAAAAAGTACCCCCGTTTTTTGAGAAAAATCAATGAATCGACCCTCGAAAGTGTTAATGTATGATAAAAACAAAACTTGTGTACCCACACACCCAACCACCGTCCAAAAAAGTCGCTGAAAAGTTTGCAAGGTAAGAAAAAATCACTTACCTTTGCAATCGTTATCCTGAAAACAATCTTTTTACCTTAGAAAGCTAATACCTATTGAAGATTAGAGCGATTGCTTGAGAAAGTCGTCGCTTTATTTTTTGCCCCTACCTGAAACGTTAAATTTTGCTAATGAAAGCCACAATTCCCCACGCATCACTTGCCCATTCTGATGAAAAGCGGTAACTTTGCGCCCGATTTATCCCGTGGAGGCTTGGGTGAAGTATGCACGGACGTGCGTCGCCTTACGGAGAAAACCCCTAAATACAATATTAAATAATGTACGCAATTGTAGAAATTCAGGGTCAGCAGTTCAAGGTTGAGCAGGGCAAGAAGCTCTTCGTTCACCACATCAAGGATGCGGAGGCCGGAAAGACTGTTGAATTTGACAAGGTGCTGCTCGTAGATGCAGACGGAGCAGTGAAGGTAGGCACACCGACCGTAGAGGGTGCGAAGGTAGTATGTGAAGTTGTGAATCCGTTGGTGAAGGGCGACAAGGTTATCGTCTTCAAGATGAAGCGCCGCAAGGACTCCCGCAAGCGTAACGGCCACCGCGAGCAGTTCACAGAAGTAGAAATCAAGTCAGTAATCGCTTAAACGTAGGAGGAACAAGAAATGGCACATAAAAAAGGTGTAGGTAGTTCTAAGAACGGCCGTGAGTCA
>JAFLSG010000073.1 GCA_022511065.1 Prevotella sp. | reverse complement strand
CGTGTGCTGTGCGCCCCCGATGGAGACGGAGGAGATTCAGGCATCCCTCGGGCTGGACGAGCAGCAGATTCCCGTGCTCTACCACCCCATCGGATATGCAGCGGAATAAAGAGATTGTTTTGAATTTGGTTATTTATTCATTTAGGTCTTAAAAATTTTTAGAACAGAGCCTTAATCCATGAAAACTTAAAACACATATAGTAATACCATTTTTCGGGCTTCGCCTCTTGCTTTCTCTTTCTAACTTTGTGGGGGGCGGAGCCTATTCGCTAATACTGCCATGACCAAGAATCATATTTTCACAAATAAACTTCATACCTTTGCAGACGAAAAGAAAAATCAATACTAACATGAAAAGTCAAGAAGAAAGAGAAGAACGGCTGGAAGTAACCAGTGTCGTGCTGAGACTCCTCGAGCAGATGATAGCCGTAGGCATCGAGATAGGCGTGGACGTGACACCGCGAAACATGAGTGCCCTGACGCTGATGCTGCAAGGGAAAACCTATAAAACGGTAGGGCGAGAGTTGGGTATTCCCCCCCAGACGGCAAGGGAATACGCAATAAATGGCGTTCGGCAGCTATGGCAGATAAGGGATGTGATGCGCGCGCTCAAGGCTGAACGCAAGAACCCAATATCAATATGGGCGATGATATGACCAAACAAAGTTTGTACGCATTGCTGTAACTTTGCAGACAAAATGGTTTCAATGCCAAAACAAAATATTATAAATATAACAAATACAAAACATTATGAACAAATTTAACAACACACCCGCCACGGCAGCCCTGCTTGTGGAGTTACTGAAAGGCACATCATTCAGACAAAGGAATGATGCCCACCTTGGTCGTACGGGTTTTTCGAGAGTCTAAAAAGGAGATTTTGTCTATCTCTATCAAGCCTATGCCGCGCTGCGGATGGGTCTTCTGCGCAGTCGTTCACTCCGTGAGCGGCTGCGAATTGTTACCCGGTTCCTTGATGCGTTGGAACAGGACTATCAGGCAGCGTATGGGAGTGAGAGCAGCGGTAAGGCTGCGCCTTTCGCCGAAGGGTGCGAGGAGGCGTTAGAGAGCTTGCTGTCCGTGTTTCAGTAATCGGGGTTCTGCATCTGCACCCGCTGCCCTGTTCTGGGTGGTGGGTGCATTGGGATGCAGTTCAGCCTTTCTGTTAGTCTTTCTGCAAATAAAAGACCGAAAGATTTGGAATATCCGAGAAGAGTTTTTATCTTTGCAGACAGAAAATCAATATATTATTATGAGTACGATTACCCCTGTGGCAACAACCAACAGTTCGGTGTCTGCGAGTGACTTCTATGGCATTTGGGGAAATGATAATATCGATACTGATGAGTTTGTAAAAGAATTGCGGGATGCTCGTAAGTTCCGAAAGGAAATCGTAGAAATATGAAGAGGTCTTTGCACGAAATTAAAGATATGCCAATGCAAGTTCCCAAGACAACATTCAACCCTGTGCAGATGCATCTGCTTGAGATGTTCAATTATTGCAAGTCGGAGGAGGCGATGGACGAACTGAAAGAAGTCTTGTCCGACTATTATGCCAGGAAGACCCAGGAGGAAGCGGACAGGCAAGCGTTCGTCACACTGTGACCGCCATCAGGTCGCGGGCGAGGCTGTGAAGCCCCTCGGCAATCTTCCTCGCCTGTTTCTCGCGCGGCTTACTGATGCCCGACGCATAATGGCAGAGCTGCTTCTGGTTGATGCCCGTGATGGTCTGCAGGGCTGAGAAGGAGAAAATGCCGCGGTAGTGCTCCAGCAGCGATGCCACATCGAACTTATAGACCACCTCGTATTCTCCGTCGAAAACGGAGGGGTACTCATCACCATCCGTACGGGCGCAATCCACGTAGAAATCTATACTCTCCTGCACGTACTCTTTGAACGAGTCAAAGTCGCCGTCGTGCGCCACCACCCATCCGGGCAGCAGGTCGCAGTCGCAGCAATAGCCCGCGTCCGTGCGGGAGACGTTCATTAATACTTGTTCCATAGTTTTGCAAGTTGTTATTCGTTATGTTTCGCCGTCTTGGTGGCTGCCGGCGGAGGTACGGTTCAGAACTCCAGCCCCGACTGGCTCTCGATGCTCTTCAACCTCGCGCCCCAGACATCGTCGGCCTTGCCACCATTCACGGTGACCTTCCCCTTCTTGGTGGGATGCTTGAACTGCCTGTGGCTGCCGACCTGGTGAACCTGCACCCAGCCGTCACGCTTCAGGTCGCTCAGGATTTTGCTGACCTTTACCACCTTCATAAGGCGCGTATTTCTTGTTTCATGGCGCAAAGATAGTAAATTAGTTACGAACTGCCAAGAATTTCCGCAAAAAAGTAACTGTTTTGCCATTTGCTGTTGGACTCTGCAATCTTCATAACTTCCAAACTTCGTGCAAAATAATCGGGGAAATTCTGCTTTATCCGCATATTTCTTTGTAACTTTGCACCCGATTATGGCTCATTTAGAGGAAACAAACGCCCAGTTTGAGAAGGCAATGGCGGAATGTCGCGCGCTGTTTGAGAAGAAACTGCACGACTACAAGGCTTCGTGGCGCATCCTGCGTCCATCGGCGCTGACTGACCAGTTGTTTATCAAGGCGAAGCGCATACGCTCCCTCGAAATCAAGGGGGAGAGTCTGGTGGGCGAGGGAATCAGGCCGGAATTCGTGGCGCTGATCAACTACGGCATCGTGGGACTGATACAGCTGAACAAGGGCTTCGCTGACGTGGTGGATATCACCAACGGCGAGGCGATGGCGCTGTATGACAAGTATGCCCGCGAAGCGCTGGAACTGATGAAGCGCAAGAACCACGACTACGACGAGGCCTGGCGCTCGATGCGGGTAAGTTCGTACACGGACTTCATACTCACCAAGATAGAGCGCATCAAGGAGATAGAGAACCTCGGCGGCGAGACGCTCGTCTCGGAGGGCATCGACTCCAACTATATGGACATCATCAACTATGCGGTCTTTGGCGTAATAAAACTGACGGAGTGAGAAAGGCCATTGTCAATATCTGCCGCCTCGTGCTTGCGCTGACGTTCATCCTGTCGGGATTCGTCAAGGCGGTTGATCCGCTCGGCACGCAGTACAAGCTCGCCGACTATGCGGCAGCAATGGGGGTGGCGCAGTATGTGCCTGACTTCGTGACGCTGGCGGCATCGGTCTTGCAGTCGGGTGTGGAGTTCATTCTTGGCATCTGCCTGCTGTTCGCTATCCGCCGACGGTTGGTGTCGAAGCTCGTGCTGCTCGTCATGGTGGTCATGACCCCGCTGACGCTGTGGCTCGCGCTGACAAACCCCATCAGCGACTGCGGTTGCTTCGGCGATGCGCTGACGCTGACGAACTGGCAGACATTCTGGAAGAACGTGGTGCTGACAGGTGCAGCCATCGTGGTGTGCAAATGGCCGTTGGACATGCCTCGGCTCATCAGCGAGTCCAACCAATGGATTGTGATGAACTACTCGGCGGTGTTCGTGTTCATCATCATCTCAGGGCGCAGCCTCTACACCCTACCCCCGTTTGACTTCCGTCCCTACCACGTGGGGGCGAGCATCAGGGAGGGGATGGAGATACCCGAGGATGCACCGCAGCCGAAGTTCGAGACCACGTTCATCATGGAGAAGAACGGACGGCAGGAGGAGTTCACGGCAGAGAACTATCCCGACTCGACATGGACATTCGTGGAAGCGAAGACCGTGCAGACGGCTGAGGGCTACGTGCCCCCCATCCACGACTTCTCGATAACGACCGACGAGGGCGAGGACATCACCGACGAGGTGCTCGGCAACGAGGGCTACACCTTCCTGCTCATCGCACCGCACTTGGAGAATGCCGACGACTCTCAGCTGGACGAGATAAACCGGCTGTATGAGTACAGCATAGAGAACGGCTATCCGTTCTACTGCCTCACGGCAAGCACGGAGCGGGCAATCAACCGATGGCGCGACATGACGGGGGCTGAATATCCCTTCTGTGCCACGGACGAGACGACACTAAAGACCGTGATACGCAGCAATCCCGGCGTGGTGCTGCTGAAGGACGGAACGGTGATACGCAAGTGGAGCCACAACGCGCTGCCTGACGAGGAGGCGCTTTCGGGAAGGCTCGAGGAGATAGAGACAGGACGCATACCGGAGGACAGCACGACGAAGCGCATACTCTGGATTCTCACGTGGTTCGTACTGCCACTGGCACTGCTCACCATCGCTGACCGCCTCTGGGCGTGGACGAAGTGGGTGAGGGAAATCAAAAGGAAGAAAAACCCTTTAACAAAAATAAAGAAGAAAAAGATTATGAGAAAGAAAATTGTAGCAGGCAACTGGAAGATGAACATGAATCTCCAGGACGGAATCGCTCTCGCAAAAGAGCTTAACGAGACGCTGAAGGCTGACAAGCCTAACTGCGGCGTGGTAATCTGCACGCCGTTCATTCACCTTGCCTCCATCGCACAGTTCCTCGACCAGGACGTAATCGGTCTGGGTGCTGAGAACTGCGCCGACAAGGATAAGGGTGCATACACGGGTGAGGTAAGTGCCGAGATGGTGAAATCCACGGGTGCGCAGTACGTGATTCTCGGTCACTCGGAGCGCCGCGAGTATTACAAGGAGACTCCAGAGGTGCTGAAAGAGAAGGTGCTGCTGGCTCAGAAGAACGACCTGAAGGTGATCTTCTGCATCGGCGAGAGCCTTGAGGAGCGCGAGGCCGGCAAGCAGAACGAGGTGGTGAAGGCTGAGCTGGAAGGTTCGGTGTTCAACCTGCCCGAAGAGGACTTCCGTAAGATTGTCATCGCCTACGAGCCTATCTGGGCCATCGGTACAGGCAAGACCGCTACGGCTGAGCAGGCTGAGGAGATTCACGCCTACATCCGTTCCATCATCGCTGAGAAGTACGGCAACGACGTGGCTGAGGACACCACGATTCTCTACGGCGGCAGCTGCAAGGCTTCGAATGCGCCTGAGTTGTTCGCAAAGCCGAACATCGACGGTGGTCTCATCGGCGGCGCATCGCTGAAGGCTGCTGACTTCAAGGGTATCATCGACGCTTGGAAGAAGTAAGAATGATGAGACGTCTGGTCATCATACTCTCACTGTGCATCGGCGGTCTTATGACTGCCGGTGCGCAGACTTTCACCCAGAAGCTCCAGAAGAGCGCAGCGGGGGAAGGTAGAATCACCGTGACACAGGACAAGGCCATCGATGACTTGGTGAACGGCACGAAGGCTGCACCCGCAAAGCCCGTCACGCCGAAACAGACGGAGAATACAAACAAAAAGACTACTGCTACAAATCAAGAGAAAAAGGAAAAGACCCTGGACGAGCTGATTGCCGAGCACACGGCGACACCCGTTGCCGCCGACACCATTGACAGGAAGGTGGCGAAAGGGGTTAAGGTGAATGGCTACCGAGTTCAGGTGTTCGCGGGCGGAAACACCCGCAACGACCGTCTGAAGGCAGAGCGGACACGCGACGAAATCAAGGCACTCTTCCCGGGTGAGCCGCTTTACGTACACTTCTACTCGCCCCGCTGGATATGCCGCATGGGTAACTACCGCACCTACGAGGAAGCTCACGAGGTGCTCACCCGCGTGCAGTCGCTCGGCTACAGCTCAGCCATCATCGTAAAAGGAAAAATCACCGTAGCCTACTGATGAACGAGGAAACGATTCTGCTGAACAACAACGGCGACCCGCAATTCCGCGAGGGGCTTGAAGAGCTTGCCGGACATTATAAAGAGGTGTTGCGCCTGTTGGGTGAGGACACCGCGCGAGAGGGGTTGGAGAAGACTCCCATGCGCGTGGCGAAGGCGATGCAAGTGCTCACGCGAGGCTACTCGATGGATGCCCGTAAGGTTCTCACCGACGCGCTCTTCAAGGAGGACTACAGTCAGATGGTCATCGTGAAGGACATCGACTTCTTCTCCCTCTGTGAGCACCACATGCTGCCCTTCTACGGCAAGGCTCACGTGGCTTACATCCCTAACGGCTACATCACGGGACTCTCCAAGATTGCCCGTGTGGTGGATATCTACTCACACCGCTTGCAGGTGCAGGAGCGGATGACGCAGCAAATCAAGGATTGCATCCAGGAGACCTTGAAGCCGCTCGGCGTGATGGTGGTCGTAGAGGCGAAGCACATGTGCATGCAGATGCGGGGCGTGGAAAAGCAGAACAGCGTGACCACCACCAGCGACTTCAGCGGTGCGTTCCGACAGGCGAAGACACGACAGGAATTCATGAACTTAATACATAATCCAAATAACTAAAATCTTTAATCATCATGTATCAATCAGACAGCACAGATTACCGGAGAAGAGAGACCGTAAGCCAGATGTTCTGGCGCAGTTGCTTAGGCAGGTTCATCATCATCATGGGTGTCCTGCTCGTCATACTGACCATTGCCTACCTGACCGCACCGTCCAAGCAGACAATGTTGGACGAGATGAACGACAACATCCTGCAATGCATGGAGGCCAACGACAGCGTGAGGGGCGACTGGATAGATGATGCCGTGAACAACATCGGCTACATCTTCACCAAGGCCGACTCTACCAAGGTGGGACTGGAGTGGCGCGAGGCGTTCGACAAGTACAACCGCTTAGAGGTGTATCGTCATGCCTTCTGGACCACCGCCTACATCTACAACAACATCCGCACGGAGGGTACCCGCGTGGGTATCGGAGCCTTCGGCGTGGTAGTGCCAACGGTCAATTTCAATGACTTCCTCCTGCGCATCGGCCCGATGCACAAAGGTTACGACCAGCGGCTCATCAAGACCGTCATCATCCCCGATGACGACCTCGGTAAGAACCCCGACATTCAAGAGTTCCACTACCAACGGAATCCTGACAACTAAGAAATGACTTCCGAAGAACTGAAAGAACTAACCCTGAGCGTCTGCGAAGTGGCAAGGCGCGCAGGGTCATACATTCGTGGTGAGCGCGAAAGGTTCTCGCTCAACCAAGTGGAGCGCAAGCATGCCCACGACTATGTGAGCTACGTGGATAAAGGTTCTGAGGAGCGCATCGTGGGCGCACTGAAGGCATTGCTGCCTCAGGCGGGATTCATCACCGAGGAAGGCTCTGCGGGCAACGACGGACAGGAAATGCTTTGGGTCATCGATCCCCTCGACGGCACGACGAACTTCATCCACCAGTATGCGCCCTATGCCGTGAGCATCGCGCTGATGGGGCAATCGGGAATGCTCTTGGGCGTGGTCTATGAAATCTGCGCCGACGAGTGTTTTTATGCGTGGCAGGGAGGCGGTGCTTACAGGGACGGTCAGCCCATTGCCGTCAGTCGTCAGCGCATCGAGGATGCCCTGCTCTGTCTGCAACTGCCCTACGACAGCGAGGCTTACAAACCCACCGCCAAGCATTTCATCGACACCTTCTACGGCCATGCGGCAAGCATCCGCATGAACGGCTCAGCAGCCATGTCGCTCTGCTATGTGGCGGCTGGGAGGCTCGACGGCTATGCCGAGCAATACATCGGCCTGTGGGACTTTGCAGCGGGTAGCCTCATCGTGAAGGAGGCAGGCGGCACGGTGACTGACTATGCGGGCGCACCCGACCCGTCACACGGCAACAGCGTGGTTGCCACGAATGGCATCATTCAGGAGGATTTGCTGAAAGCGATTGCGGAGCGAAAAAGAACGACATGAACATCATCGTTTCACAGGAGATTGCCAGCGTATGCCCCAATTTCGTGGGGGCTGCCGTGGAAGCGCAGGTGGTGAACACACCCTTTTGCGCAGCCCTATGGGAAGAGATACACGCACTCGAGGCGACGCTCCGCCAACAACTCACCACCGAGAGCCTCAAGGAGCAGCCTGCCATCGCTGCCACCCGCCGCGTCTATAAGGCTTGCGGCAAAGATCCCTCGCGCTACCGACCTGCCAGCGAAGCACTCATCCGCCGCATGCTCCAGGGCAAGGAACTCTATCAGATTGACACGCTCGTAGATCTCATCAACCTCGCCTCTATCGCCTTCGGCTACAGCATCGGCGGCTTCGATGCGGATAAGTTCGTGGGCGACACACTCACGCTTGGCATCGGCAAGGAGGGAGAGCCTTACGAAGGCATCGGGCGCGGAATGCTCAACATCGCGGGGCTGCCCGTCTATCGCGATGCGCAGGGCGGCGTAGGCACTCCCACCAGCGACAACGAGCGCACGAAAATCACCCTCGCCACGACACACCTCACGGTGCTCATCAACGGCTACGACGGCAACAGTGAGCAAGTGGCTGCCAACGCCCGCTTCATCCAAGACCTACTGCGGAAATACTGCCAGAGCGACGGTGGGCGTGTCACCCGTTACGCGGCTCCCAGTAAGTGACCTTCTTGCCCGTCTGCTCCGCGTAGGCAATCTCGCGGCGCGTACTCTCGCCGATATACCCGCCCACGTTGATGACGTGGATTTCATCAGCCAGATCAATCTTGCGCAGGTGGATGTCGTCAAGCATTTCCTTCACGCCCGGCTTCCACACCTCCTCGTCGCCCGAGTGCCCGAACAGCCCCACGCTGATCACGATGCACCCCTCTAACGTCAGCCGCTTCTGGGCTTCCGTGAACTGCTCCTTGAAGCGGGTGCTGCCACAGAGCGTCACGATTTTGTAGTTTCCTATCATAATCTTCCTCCTGTTTTTATTTCTTGCGCAAAGATACGGCAAAATTCCCCGCTTTCCAAATCCACAGGCGCGCGTGGCGTTAAAATTCCTTAACGTGCGGGAATACTCCCGGGATAACGGCACAAGAAGGCATCTTATGCCGATAAGATAGCATATTATTACGATAAAAATGCACCTTATGGCAGTGGGATTATCTCTCGGCATCTGCTGCGTGCGGCAAAATGTTGCATTGTTGCATTGTTGCATGTTGCAATAAGGTGGTTTCAGGTGTGCGCAGAATTATAACATATAACAATTAACATTTAACATTAAGGTCGTTTCGACTTTTCCGCATGGACTTGGTTGAGAGAGGGCAATCATCAGTGAAGGAAACTATATATATATTATATTATTATATATATTATAATATATATAATAATATAAAGTTGATACTAACTATTTTTTACCCTCAGTCTTGTATGTCGGAAGGTGCTTAATGTTAAATGTTAATTGTTATATGTTATGTTTTTGCATATCGGAGCAACGCCCCATCCTGCATATCGGAATGACCTTATTGCAACATGCAACAATGCAACATTGCAACAAATTGGGGAACTATATACCTGTTGCCCCATTTTTATTTGGAAATGTCGGAAAAAAGTTGTATCTTTGTAGCGAGTTTCAGAAATTAAACGAGCGGAGGCACAGAGAGCAATATGGAATACATGTCACAAGAGGGCTACGACAAGCTCGTGGCAGAGCTTCATGAGTTGGAGAGCGTAGAGTTGCCGAGGGTGAGGGAAGCCATCGCAGAGGCACGCGACAAGGGTGACCTGAGCGAGAACTTCGAGTATCACGCGGCGAAGCGGGAGCAGTCGAGGCTGCTCGGCAGGATAAGATTCAAGCAGCGGGTGCTGGAGCATGCGAGGGTGATAGACACGAAGCGGTTGGGTTCTGACGTGGTGGGACTGCTGACGAGGGTGGAGATGACGAACCTGAAGAACAACGCGCGGATGACTTACACCATCGTGAGTCCCCACGAGGCGAATCTGCGTGAGGGGAAAATCAGCATCAAGTCGCCCATCGCACAGGCGTTGCTGAACAAGAAGGCGGGGGACGTAGTGGAGGTTCGTGTGCCTGCCGGGGTTCAGACACTGAGGATTGAGAGCATTGCGCTTTGAAAGGCATTAAAATAATAAAGAAACTAAAACCAAAGACTATTATGAAGAAAAAGACTTTAATCACGCTGCTCTGCGCACTCCTCGCGCTGACGGCAGACGCACAGCTGAAGAAGGTGTACGACGAGGAGATTAACCCGTTAGAGCAGATAGACCAGGCGGTGGCAAAGGCGAAGGCTGAAGGCAAGGCGGTGGTGTGTCAGGTGGGCGGCAACTGGTGCCCGTGGTGCCTGCGGTTTGCTGACTTCATCACGAAGGACAGCACGGTGAGCCAACTGATTGCGGACAACTTCGTGTATATCCACGTGAACTACAATCCCCGCCGCTCGGAGAACGAGGCGAAGCAACAGCAGGCGGCTGCGCTGATGAAACGACTGAAAGGCTGCGGGCGCTTTGGATTCCCGGTGTTCGTGGTATTAGATGAAGAGGGCGGCGTGGCTCACATCCAGGACTCGAGCTTCTTAGAGGAGGGTCAGGGCTACAGCAAGGAGAAGGTGCTGAGATTCTTCAAGGGTTGGACTCCTGAAGCGATGAAGCAATGAGTCTGTTCGGGCTGTTCAGGAATATCGCCCCCTTCGTGCGTCCGTATCGGGGGCTGGTAGCCATCACGCTGATACTCACGCTCGTTGGCTCGCTGATGCAGCAGGTGAACGCCATCGTACTGGACAAGACGGTGGATGCCATCAACGCGCTCATCGGCACGAACTTCTCTTGGGCGCAGGCGGCAAGGATACTGACCGTCATCTCCATCGTGCTGCTGGGCAAGGAGGTGCTGTCGGCGGTGATTACCTTCGCGCAGAGCTATTTCGGCGAGAAAATGCGCATCTTCGTATCGCGCGACCTCTCGCAGAGCGTC
Organism: Prevotella sp.; assembly: GCA_022511065.1. Classification (GTDB taxonomy): domain Bacteria; phylum Bacteroidota; class Bacteroidia; order Bacteroidales; family Bacteroidaceae; genus Prevotella. The sequence goes on along the minus strand of JAFLSG010000073.1, from coordinate 520 downwards.
ATCGAGAAGGTGCTGACGTTCAAGATGGCCTACTTCTCGTCAGACGACAACGCCACAGGTAAGGTTCAGGCGCGCATAGACCAGGGCGTGAGCAGCATCTCGCGCACGGTGCAGAACTTCTTCATCGACCTGCTGCCGCTGTTCACCAGTGCCGTGCTCGCGCTGATTCTCATGTTCGCCGCCAACGTGTATGTGGGACTGGTTGCGCTGAGCATCGTGCCCGTCTATTTCTGGATTACATGGCGGCAAACGCGACGGTTGAAGGGCTGGCGACGGGAGATGCGCGGCTATCGGGAATCAAAGAGCCAGGGCATCAAGAACATCATAGACTCCATCAACGTCATCAAGTCGTTCAACCGCGAGGGTATCGAGGCGCAGAAGCAGATGGACCTGCAGAACCAGGTGACCGAGAACCAGATGAAGACGCGGCAGGTGAGTTTCTACTACGGCGGCGTGAAGAGCTTCGTGAAGCAGGTGGGCACGGTGTTGGTCATCATCCTCACCGCCTATCTTGTGCTGA
>JAFLSG010000072.1 GCA_022511065.1 Prevotella sp. | reverse complement strand
CATCGAGCCTAAAATGGCGCACTGCGGAGCACAAAATGACGCACGATGGAGCACAAAATAGGACAGCGTGGCGCTTTATCCCCCTAAATTACCCCCTCACTTTCTCTATTTCATCCACTTCCGAAGTGTTAAATTATGGATAGATTTCTTGACAACCTACATTCTATTCTCCGCAAAAATGCGGAGAAAACAACAATTATTCTCCGCATTTTTGCGGAGAATACGGAGAAAAGTCCGCTTCTCAAAGCATATTTTCTTAAAAAATTTGGAGATTTCATGAGAAACCAATACCTTTGCAGTAAGAAATCCCACCACGCTTAAGTCTTACGACTGCGGACCAGGGTGGGACGTTTTTTTTGATTGGGAATGTCGAGGCGCGCCTAAGGCTACCTTTCTAATAGCCCTTTTATAAATTTCTCTGCTTTGGTAAAATCAATATCATTTTTGAACTCTGCTTCTTTCAGCATTTCATCTATTGCAGTCCCATTGAATTGGGCTGCACCTCTCGTAGATCTACCCGCCCAATGAGATTGCAATATTGTATTATCTATGAGTTTTCCGTGATAGACAGAACACAATAATGTATTGAAAATATTTCTCTCATCAATGCCAATAAAGAAGAACATAAACACACTTCTTGAATCTGCCATCTGTTTCAGGAATTTATCTATGTTATAGGCTTTCGGATTAGAATTAAGATAAATAACCTTAGTTTTTATGTCTGTGTAAGTATCAGCATTGGGGTATTCGACGTGATAATCTCCCAAACCATTTTTAGTATCATATGATGGCAATGCATTCTCAAGGTCTTTCAGATTATTAATCAAGAACTGTCGCTCTTCATCATTTGCAGTAATAAGACTTTCTATTAACCGCCCACGGATGTTAGTGTTTTCTATATGAGAGGCTATGAGTATCTCGTTACGGCATTTGTTGGACCGCTCGTTTAAATCGTCTTTAAGAACATTGAAATTTAGTGATTCTGTAAATTCAGTCGCCCTCTTTATAGAATCATATATGATTTGCAACTCTTTTTCTGAAGGGGAAAATTTCTGGTTAATGCCTCTTATATTTGAGGTTGCATCCACTAAACGCATCAGATTGTCTTCCCATTCGAGACCTTGATGAATCGCAAAAAGGTAATCAAAATTATTAGGAGAGTTTAACTTTCCACCATAATCCCTCATAATGTCTGACCCATTAAAACTCCCTTTAATATTAGTCATACTCAATTCTTGCGAGCTATGACTTATTTTCTTTAGAAATGTCGTGTTTGCAAGTAGTATTAAATTATCTGCCATATGCCGCACTAAAACAACAAAGAAAGGTATCTTATCATATTTTTCAAGAGCGGATAATGATAGAACGGTATTGGAAAAAGACTCAGAAGAAGACTTTGAATAACTGAATCTGACAGCAAAGTATTGGTTATGGTAAACTTTCCTGTCTTTGACAAAATTGTATTTCTTACTTGCGGCTTCTTCAACTTTAGCCTTGTTGTGTTTGGGTGCCTCCTCTACTATAAAACGGACAAAGTCTTTGCAATTTGTATTCATTGTTAGTCAAAATTTAGTTCCAAGTATTACTGTTTTTTATAATTCCTCTTTTGCTCATTCAAAGTATTTCGCTCCCAAAACACACCATCGGAATAGCCTTGAATAGTTTTATCTTTCAAAGAGTTAATTAGTCTTTTTACCGCCCACAAACAGTATTCGTGATTGATTTCAATGCCCAAAAAGTGGCGTTCCAGTTTCTTGGCAACGACTGCCGTTGTGCCACTTCCTAAAAACGGATCAAAGATTCTGTCCCCTCTTTTTGATGATGCCAGGATCAGTTTAGCATATAGTTTTTCTGGTTTTTGGGTAGGATGGTCTGTATTTTCAGGCATTGACCAAAACGGAATACTAATATCATCCCAGAAATTAGAAGGAAACGTTAGCCTGAAGTTTCCTTCAGCAGTTTGCTCCCAATCTTTAGGCTTTCCTTGAACTTTATATGGAGCAATTACCCTGCGCTTCATCATAACAGAATTGACATCGAAATAATATTTATTTGGATTCTTTACAGCAAACCAAATGTCTTCCATAGCGTTTTTCCAATTGTTCTTTGCCCCACGTCCTTTTTCCCGTTGCCAAGTAATTCTGTTTATGATTGTCAATCGTTCTTCAATGATACGCTGTATTGAAGATGTAGATTTCCAATCGCTACACATATAAAGCGAACCTTCATCTTTCAGCTTATCACAAATCTTGTAAAACCAACTACGCAAATAGTCTTCATACTCTGTAGAATTCATTGAGGCAAATTTATTGCCATGAAAGTTTTTATCTAAATTGTAAGGCGGATCAATGATGATAAGATCAAAATAATTGTCTGGTACATAGTCGATACATTCAAACAGATCGCCGTTGATAACAGAATCATCTTCATAATTTTCGCGTAAGTCACCAACAGTTTTAACAAGCACTCCTAATTGGGGTGCCTCATTAGGAGAAACTGTTAGGGTTCGGTTTCTTTGGGCTCTTTGCTTCTTTTCTTCCATAATAATAATTGATAGTTGAATACTATGCATCAACTATCAATCACGCCAAGACGCAAAAAGGGCGTGATGCTCTTATTGCGTTCAGCAAGAGGTGAAGCCTAGGAATTTGGAACCTCTGTCTATCATAAGATGCATCACGCGATACGCGTGTGCATTGCTACTACGATAGACCAGAGGAAACCAGACATGGCTTACCTGTCACATATTATTTTCGTGCTTATTATACCAATTGAGTTTCCTAGGCTTTCTTGGCTGAACGCGAAATAATAGCGATGCTTTTGACATCGGGATTTCTCCCCCGAATCATTTGCAAAGATAAGAATATTTTTCTTATAAACGGTAAACATACTGCTTTTAAATACAAAGAATATGAAAACACCAGCATTGATTTCGCAGAAATTGCACTATAATAGTGCAATTTCTGCGATTTTCTGCACTATGATAGTGCAATTTTTGTATCTTTGCAGCGAAAACGGTAATAAACAAGTATATGGATATAGCACTCATCGAGTTTATGGAAGGGCAGTTGAGGCAAGTTGCTTCAACGTTCCATAGATATATGTACGGTCAGATAAGCTGGGAGTCAAGGATGTTCGGGGTAGTTGGTCCGCGAGGCGTGGGAAAGTCCACGATGATGCTCCAATACATTAAGGAGCATAGCGACGAGCGGAGGATTCTCTATGTCGCTGCTGACCACTTGTATTTCTCATCTCATACACTCGTAGAGACCGTTAATCAGTTTGTCAAGGAAGGCGGCGAACAGGTCTTTATCGACGAGATACACAAGTATGAGAACTGGTCGAGAGAACTGAAACAGATTCACGACTCATACCCAAACCTGAAAGTAGGCTTTACAGGATCGTCTGTGCTCGACATCTACAAAGGCTATTCGGATCTAAGCCGCCGCGCACCTATCTACACGATGCAGGGGCTCAGTTTCAGGGAATATCTGAAACTTTTTCACGATATAGATGCACCCGTCTATACATTAGATGAAATCCTTGCCCAGCAAGCAAGGCTCGATGCAGTCAGTCATCCCCTGCCACTTTTCCGCGACTACCTCCAAAGAGGATATTATCCTTTCTCCGGGGAAAGCAATTTCGATATGCGACTGCGGCAGGTCATTAACCAGACGATGGAAGTGGACATTCCCCAATATGCCAATATGAACGCTGCCACGGGGCGGAAACTGAAGAAACTGCTGTCCGTCATAGCACAGAGCGTGCCATTCAAGCCTGTCATGGACTCTTTGGCAACGGTAATCGGTGTCAGCCGTAACGTGTTGCCAGACTATTTCCTTTATATGGAACAGGCTGGTATGATTGGGCAGTTACGCGATGATACAGGAGGCATTCGCGGCGTTGGAAAAGTTGAAAAGGTGTATCTCGATAATACAAGCCTCTCCTATATTTTAGGGCGTGAGGCAACGGACATCGGCAATATACGCGAAACCTTCTTCTACAATCAGATGCGTGTTACCACAAACATCATCAGCTCCCGCATCAGCGACTTCGAGATTGACGGCAAGACCTTTGAGGTAGGTGGCAAGAAGAAAGGCAAAAAACAGATTTCAGATGCCAACGAAGGGTATATTGTCAAGGATGATATAGAGTATGGTTCTGATAATATCATCCCTCTCTGGGCTTTCGGACTGACTTACTAACTGCGCATTCAAAGACTTTTAGACACAAAAAAGAATCGGCTGCATGGTTATCATGCAGCCGATTTCCTTTATATTATATATAAGGTGAGCGGTTATTTCTTGGCTACGGCACCTTCCTCCTTGATTGAGCTGCCCAGTGCGAGGTAAGCAACAGGGGCGGCGATGAAGAGGGACGAGAGCGTACCGAAGACAACACCGAGAATCATGGCGAACGAGAAGGAGCGGATGCTATCGCCACCGAGGATGAAGATAGCAAGCAGCACGATCAGCGTTGTCACTGAGGTGTTGATGGTACGGGCGAGCGTCTGGTTCAGCGAGTCGTTGAACAGCGTCTGACGGTCGCGCTTGCCATAGAGCTGAATGTTCTCACGGATACGGTCGAACACCACCACCTTATCGTTGATGGAGTAACCAATCACGGTAAGGATTGCACCGATGAAGGTCTGGTCGATCTCGAGTGACATCGGCACCCAACCCCAAAGCACGCTGTAGAAGCCAATCACGATGAGGGCATCGAGCGCGAGGGCAATCGTGGAACCTACAGAGAATGCCACGTTGCGGAAGCGGAGCAGAATGTAGAGGAAGATGGCAACAAGGGCGATGAGCACGCTGATGATAGCACCATGCGTGATGTCCTTAGCCACCGAAGGACCTACCTTTGCGGAAGAAATGATGGAACCGCCCTGACGGATATCGGGGTTCTTGAACGCATCCACATTCTCCTGACTTACGAAACCTGCCTTCTTCAGTGTGTTGAAGAGGATGGTCTCTGCCTGGTCGTCCACATCCGGGTTGTTGGACTCAATGTCCCAGTTGGTGGAGATGCGGACGGTCTTGCCGTCAGTACCGAGGGCGATAACGCTCGTGTTAGCCTCCTTGTTGGCATTCTCACCGATGGTGTTGATGAATGCACCTGCCAAAGCCACGCGAACATCCTCCACATGAGTCTCCTTGTCGAGCGTCACCACATAGTTGCGACCACCGGTAAAGTCGATGCTCTGGCTCAGTCCGCGCACGGCGAATGAGATGCAGAACAGCACGGCAGCAGCACCCCAGATGGTGAACGTCTTGCGGTAAGTACCCATGAAGTTGAAGTTGGCATTCTGCATCAGGTTCTTCGAGTAGCCAGTCACGAAGGTGAGGTTTGTCCACTTGTCCTTCTTCAGCATGTGGTCATAAACCAAGCGGGTCATGAACACGGCGGTGAAGAACGACACGAGAATACCGATAATCCACGTGGTGGCGAAGCCCTTGACAGGACCCGTACCGAAGTAGAGCAGGATGATACCGGTAATCAACGACGTGAAGTTAGAGTCGAAGATAGCAGAGAATGCATTGGCATAACCCTTGTCGAGTGCCTCTTTCACGCCAAGACCCTTACGAAGCTCCTCCTTGATACGCTCGTAGATAAGCACGTTGGCATCCACGGCAGTACCGAGCGTCAGCACGATACCAGCGATACCCGGCATGGTCAGCGCAGCCTGGAACGAGGTAAGAATACCGAGGGTAAAGAACAGGTTGAACAGAAGGGCGATATCCGAGAGGATACCCGGCACGAAGCCGTAAAGCATAATCATGTAAATCATCAGCAGCACGAAAGCCACGATGAACGAGATGACACCCTGCTGGATGGACTGCGCACCGAGCGACGGGCCTACCACCTCTTCTTGTACGATACGCGTGGGAGCTGGCATCTTACCAGAGTTCAGCGTATTGGCGAGGTCTTTCGTAGCCTCGATGGTGAAGTTACCCGTAATCTGCGAGTTACCGCCATCAATCTGAGTGAGGATGCGCGGAGCGCTATACACAGCATCGTCGAGTACGATAGCCACGGCCTTACCGATGTTCTGCTTCGTAATCTGCGACCAGCGGCGTGCACCATCGGAGTTCATCTGCATAGATACTGAGGGATGACCCATCTGGTCGAAGTCGTCCTTGGCGTTGGTGATAACATCACCCTCCAACGGAGCGCGACCGGAAGGCTCGGTAATCTTCAGGGCATAAAGCTCGAAGATGTCGCCACGGGTGTTCTGACCACCGAAATCCTCGGGCTGCGCACCCCAACGGAGCTTCAGCTCGGCAGGCAGAATCTGACCTGCAAGGTCGGAATAGATAATCTTGTTGATAGCTGCGGTGTCGCGGGCATTGGCATAACCGACAACGGCGAGCATATTGCCCTGCACAGGCTGGAATACGGAGAACAGCGGATTCTGCTTCTTTGCCAGTTCGGCAGCCTTGTTGTCGTCAGCCTTGGCATCCTTCTTCGCCAACTTGGAAGCGAGGTCGCTCGTTGCTGCAACGGCAGCAGTCGTATCGGCAGCAGCCACAACGGTGGTATCCTCCTCTACTACCTCACCGCCGGAAATAGCGTAGCGCTGATTCAGCTGAGCGAGCAGGGGAACAATCTCCTGACTGTTGTAAGTCTCCCAGAACTCAAGGTTGGCGCTACCCTGGAGCAGTTTGCGCACGCGCTCGGGCTCTTTAATACCAGGCATCTCAACCATAATGCGGCCGCTCTGACCCTCAAGCTTCTGGATGTTGGGCTGAACCACACCGAACTTGTCGATACGGTTGCGCACTACGTTGAAGGAGTTATCAACGGCAGCCTGCACCTCGGCACGGAGCGCACTCTCCACCTCAGCATCGGTGCTCTGCGTGCTTACCTTGCCCTTCATCTGCTGCGTAGCGAAGATAGCAGCGAGGGGGCGACCATTGGAATTCTGCTTCCAATACTTCACGAACAGGGAGATGAAGTCGTTCTGACTTGTCTCCTCTTCTTTCTTTGCCTCGTCCATAGACTTCTTGTAGGCGGCATCAGTCTTGTGGTCTGCGAGCACGTCAATTACGTCGGGCACAGACACCTCAAGAATCACGTTCATACCGCCCTTCAGGTCAAGACCCAGGCCAATCTCCATCTCACGGCACTGCTTCAGAGAATAGATGCCCATATACACCTTCTCGTTGTTGATTGAGTCGAGGTACTCCGCACCTGCCTCCTCGCCCATGGCAGCCGCCTTACTCTCGTAGTGGCGTGTCACGAATGAGAAGGAAAGGTAGAAGCAGCACACGAGAATCAGAAGCACTGCAATAAACTTTACAATTCCTTTGTTTTGCATTTTGATTTTTGTTTTTATTTATTTATATTATATCTTTTCGGACATATTTTAGCGTGCAAATATAGCCATTTTTTCACACAAGGAGAAATTTATTCCCGATTTTCATTCCCTTTTTGAGACTTGGGGGACAATTTTAGGCGGCAAATGATGGGATAATGGTCGCTTGCATCCACCTTACTGTCGATTTCGCAATTATAGGGTTCAAAGTCGTCGGAGCATAGAATGTGGTCGATGCGGAAGAAAAATCCTTTCTGATTATATGACATTCCGATGCCCCTGCCCGTCTCCACGAAACAGTCTTTCAATCCCTTTGCAACGGTGCGCCGGGCGTATGAGATGGGGTTATCGTTGAAGTCGCCGCAGACAATGATGGGGTACTGCCGATGCGCCTCGATGTACTCATGCACGGCATCTGCCTCCGGCGCCCGCTTGGCAGCCGCCTGTCCCAACTTATGAAGCAGTAGCATTGACTCTGCCTTTGCGGTGTCACCCTCCATCTTGCCCCTCAGCATCTCCTTATACCGCGAGCGGTCTTCGGAAGAAAGGTGCGTGCTCTCCAAATGGTTGTTGATGACAATGATGGTGTCATTATCCACCTTCAGATAATAAGCCACCGAGCCATTCGCCATTGACGGATAGGGAATCCGCTCTTTCTTCAGGATGGGGAAGCGCGTATGGATGCCTACGGCATTCGTGCTTCGAGGGCGCATGACGAATACCGTGGTGTCGTTGTAGGGATAAATCTTCTCATACCACAGGAACACGAACCGCCGCCAAGTATCTACATCCTCTTGCAGGCAAACGATGTCGGCATCCTGTCCCTTCAGATATTCATAAACCGTCTCGAAGCCATGCTCGTACTTATAGTTACCTCCGTACTGGCACACGTTGTAGGACAGCAACTTAATCGTTCCCTCCGGCACTTCCTGCACCTTATTGACGGGCAGGTAGATGGTCAGGGGTGCATACACCATCACATAGCCGATGATGGGAATCCACACCCGCTTCCACTTGAAAGTCAGCCAGAAGAAAAGGAACAGCAGGTTGGCAATGAGGAAGAACGGGAAAGTCATGCCCATGCACGAGAGCATAGGATAATCCACGGGATTGATGCGGTCGGCATAACCTGCCAGCAGCATCAAGAGAATGGTGGCAATGTTTGCCCCCGCCACCATGTTAAGGGTGAAATTCTTCAGTTGCTTAATCATAACGGGATGCGGTCACGACTGATTGCTCGCGTCAAAGAGTTTTTTCTTCTCCTCTGCCGTCAGACTGTCGTATCCGCTCTTACGGATTTTGTCGAGGATGGCGTCAATCTCCTCCTGATTCTTGTGCTTGCGGGCATTATACTCCCTGTCGGCCTCGTCAGAACCGCCCCGCTCTGCGTGCATGTTCGGGTTCTGGGTCTTATGGTTCTGCTGCCGCTGATCAAAATTCCGCTTCAGGTTTTCGAAGAACTGCTGTCCCCTACTCCTATCATAGCCCGAATTCGGATGACGGCTCCAATAGCGTATCATCAGGAATCCGAAGAGCATACCACCCAAGTGTGCCGTATGCGCCACGCCGTCGCCCGACGAACCGAGGGCAGAGAAGAACTCAATGGCAACGTATCCCAGCACAAACCACTTTGCCTTGATGGGGAAAGGGAAGGGAATAATGAAAAGCCGTTCATTGGGGAAGGTCATTCCGAAAGCAAGAATCACCGCATACACCGAGCCGGAAGCACCGATGGTCGTCCATGCGTTCAGCTGCCCAGAAAGATGCTTGCCGATGGTGAACATATCCGCAAAACCCGCACTCGGGTCCTGCCCTGCAATCATCATATAGAACGAACCAAACTGCGCCACCTCCTGCAACAATCCCGCGCCGATACCGCAGGTGATGTAATAGAAAAGAAACTTCTTCGGTCCCCACACGTTTTCAATCACGCAACCAAACATCCACAAGCCGAACATATTACTTAATATGTGCATGAAGTTGGCATGGAGGAACAGATAGGTAACCAACTGCCAGGCATGAAAGTCACCCGCCATAAAGAAATGCAGACCGGCAATGTCTGCAAGGTCAATCCCCCGCAACTGGAATACAAACGTGGCGAAGAACGCCAGCACGTTAATAATCAGCAGATTTTTGGTGATGGTAGGTATTTGAAACATTATTTATCCCTTTCTTTGTTATCGGGTGCAAAATTACGAAAAATATCTTGTTTACCTGCCTTATCGGGTGCGAATACAACTATTTTTCAAGAAAAAACGCAATTTTTTTTGTTTTTTGTTGCGGTTGTTAATAATTTATACTATATTTGCCACCAATTTTACATGTAGTTGTTTACATTAATCAATTATAATCATTTAAATTTTGTAAGTATGAACAAAACAGAATTGGTAGAGAAGATTGCAGCAGGTGCAGGTCTCTCAAAGGTAGATGCCAAGAAGGCTCTCGACGCAACGGTTGCAGCCATTAAGGATGCTCTGGCTGAAGGTGACAAGGTTTCACTCGTTGGTTTCGGTACGTTCAGCGTAAACGAGCGCCCGGCTCGTGAGGGTATCAATCCTTCTAACAAGCAGAAGATCACGATTCCCGCAAAGAAGGTTGCCAAGTTCAAGGCTGGTGCTGAGCTCGCTGCTGCTCTGTAATATCAGACTTGCTTAAATAATAAGAGGGAAGATTCTCGGTGAATCTTCCCTCTTATTTTACTAACATGCCTGGTTATCGGCTTACTGAGGCTGCTTACCGATGTAAGCAAGGATACCGCCATCAACATAGAGCACGTGGCCATTGACAGCATCGGATGCCTTGGAAGCGAGGAACACAGCGGGACCACCAAGCTCAGACGGATCGAGCCAACGGCCTGCGGGTGTCTTGGCGCAGATGAATGAGTCAAACGGATGACGGCTGCCGTCAGCCTGACGCTCACGAAGCGGAGCGGTCTGCGGGGTAGCGATGTAACCCGGGCCAATACCGTTACACTGGATGTTGTACTCACCATACTCAGAGCAGATGTTGCGGGTCAGCATCTTCAGACCGCCCTTAGCAGCAGCATAGGCAGAAACGGTCTCGCGACCCAGCTCGGACATCATGGAGCAGATGTTGATAATCTTACCCTCACGACGCTCCATCATCTCGGGGATAACGGCAGAAGCACAGATGAACGGACCAACGAGGTCGATGTCAATCACCTGCTGGAACTCAGCGCGCTTCATCTCGTGCATCGGGATGCGCTTGATGATGCCAGCATTGTTCACGAGGATGTCAATCTGACCTACCTCGGCGTGAATCTTCTCTACCAAAGCCTTCACGTCGTCTTCCTTGGTCACGTCGCAAACATAACCCTTCACGTTCTCGATGCCAGCCTCCTTGTAGTTGGCAAGACCGCGCTCAAGGGCAGCCTCATTGATGTCATTGAAAATGATGGTCTTGATGCCGGCCTCTACGAAAGCCTTGGCAATGTTGAAACCGATACCGTAAGATGCGCCGGTGATCCAAGCGTTCTTACCTTCGAGTGAAAATGGATTTGCCATAATTTGTTTGTTTTAGAAGTTATTTTAAATCTGTAATCTTTGAAAAGTCTTGGTCTCCGTAGTCGAGATTCTCGCCTCCCATCCCCCAGATGAAGGTGTAGTTATGGGTGGCAGCCGCACTGTGGATGCTCCATTCGGGCGACAATACCGCCTGCTCGCCGCGCATCCAGATATGCCTCGTCTCCGTCGGTTCGCCCATGAAATGGCAGATGGCCTGATCCTCGGGCAACTCGAAATAGAAGTATGCCTCCATGCGACGGCTATGCACATGGGCGGGCATTGTATTCCAGACGGAGCCGGGCGCAAGCTCGGTCATGCCCATCTGGAGCTGACAGGTGGGAAGCACCTGATTGACAATCATCTTGTTGATATCGCGCTCATTGGACATCTCAAGACTGCCCATGTGGGCAACCACGGCATCTTGCTTGGTAATCTTGCGGCAGGGATATTCCTTATGCGCAGTAGTGGAGTTAAAGTAGAACTTGGCGGGGTGGGCAGCATCCTTGCTGATGAAAACGACATCGCGGTCGCCACGCCCAATGTAAAGTGCCTCCTTGAAGTCTAACTCGTATGTCTCCTCGCCGACCTTAACCGCTCCCGCGCCACCTACATTATAGATACCAACCTCGCGGCGAGTAGTAAAGAAAGGAGCTTTCAGAGGGTCTATCGCCTCAAGCGGCAACTCCTCGCTGACGGGCATGGCACCACCAACCACCATTCGGTCGTACATGGAATACACCATGTGCACCTCATCAGCTACAAAAATCTTTTCTATCAGGAAGTCGCGGCGCAGACGGGCAGTATCATAATGCTTGGCATCCTCGGGATGAGCCGCATATCTTATCTCGTAGTCTGTCCTCATAAGCTTTTGATTTGTTCAGAGTTGGACGACTCGGATTCGAACCGGGAATGACAGAACCAAAACCTGTAGTGTT
>JAFLSG010000071.1 GCA_022511065.1 Prevotella sp. | reverse complement strand
ACCGGGAATGACAGAACCAAAACCTGTAGTGTTACCATTACACCATCGTCCAATCGCATTTTGTGGGTGCAAAGTTATTAAAAATTTGGCATTCCGCCAAATTTTTAATAACGAATTATCCTACTTCACAATCAGCAAGTAGTAATTCTTCTTACCCTTCTGTGCCAACAGATACTTGCCGTCGATGAGGTCATCAGCGGTAATGGGGCGATTCTGGTCGGTGAGTTTCTCCTTATTTAAGGACACACCACCACCCTGCACCATCTTGCGCATCTCACCCTTCGAGGGGAATACGGGAGCAACCGTGGTCAGCAGTTCAATGGCCGGCTGCCCAAGCTGGTCGCGGGAAATCTCGTGCTTCTCCACCCCGTCGAACACATCAAGGAAGGTCTGCTCGTCAAGGCGCTCCAATGCCTCCTTCGTGGACTTGCCGAAAAGGATGTTGGAAGCCTCTATCGCCGTGTCAAGCGCCTCTTGCGAATGCACCATCACGGTCACTTCCTCCGCAAGGCGCTTCTGCAGAATGCGGCGACCGGGGTCTTGCTTATGCTCCTCCACAAGGGCATCTATCACCTCTTTCTCCAACGATGTGAAGATCTTGATGTATTTCTCGGCATCGTCATCGCTCACGTTCAACCAGAACTGATAGAAGCGGTAGGGCGTGGTGCGGGCAGGATCAAGCCATACGTTGCCACTCTCCGTCTTACCGAACTTCTTGCCGTCGGCCTTCGTAATCAGCGGACAAGTAAGTGCGAACACCTGATGCTCGTTGCCCAACGTGCGGCGCACAAGCTCAGAGCCAGTAGTGATGTTACCCCACTGGTCGTTACCGCCCAACTGCAACTTCACGCCCTTATGCTGATAGAGATACAGGAAGTCATAGCCCTGCAACAACTGATAAGTGAACTCCGTGAAGGAAAGACCGTCGCGGGCAGAGCCGTTCAAGCGCTGCTGAACACTCTCCTTCGCCATCATATAATTCACGGTGATATGCTTGCCCACCTCGCGCGCGAAGTCAAGAAAGGTGAAGTCTTTCATCCAGTCATAGTTGTTCACCATCTCCGCCGCATTCGCTTCCTTGCTGTCGAAATCAAGGAACTTTGCCACCTGCTTCTTGATGCACTCCTGATTATGGTAAAGCGTTTCCGAATTCAGCAAGTTACGCTCCTGGCTCTTGCCGGAGGGGTCGCCAATCATACCCGTCGCACCGCCCACAAGGATGATAGGCTTATGCCCGCAGCGCTGCAGGTGACGGAGCATCATGATACCGCAGAGATGGCCGATGTGCAGTGAGTCTGCCGTCGGGTCAGTACCCAAGTAGGCCGTCACCATCTCCTTCTGGAGCAGTTCCTCCGTGCCCGGCATGATCTGCGCAAGCATGCCACGCCATTTCAGTTCTTCAACAAAGTTCTTCATCGTTGTTTCTTTTATATTCTTTTTATCTGTTCTTTCTTCCGATACTTCCTAGTCTTACGGCACGGGGTCGTACCCGCTTCCGCCCCAAGGATGACACCTCAGCAATCGCCGCACCGCCAAATACATCCCCTTGAAAGGGCCGTGCTTCAGAATGGCTTGCCGCGCATACTCGCTGCATGAGGGGGTAAACCGGCAGCAAGGTCCCAAAAGCGGCGACACCGCCACCTGATAGAAGCGGATGGGCAGCACGAGCAACCAAGACAAGAGGCGAGACAACCACTTCATAGCCTCCCTGCAATCCGTTGCAACACACTGACGACACGCTCCGTCACATCCTGACTTTGATAGTGTCTGTCCGCCAACCAGATGAATGCCAACAGCATCCGCTCCGTGTCTGGCAACTGTTCCATCAGCAGTCCCTTATTGAGGCGATACGCCTCCCGCACCTGCCGCTTCACGCGGTTACGGTCCACGGCATGCTTAAACCGCTTCTTCGGCACGCTGACAAGCACCTGCACCGGTTCGTCACCTTCGTGGCGCCCCAACTGCATATATACCGCCTTCAGAGGAAAAGCCGTTACCGACAGACTGTCACCTCCGCCAAAGAGCGTCTCAATCAGATGCTTACTGACGATGCGCTCCCGCTTTCTGAATGTAGGAGCCACCATATAATATAAGGTATCTTAGTCCTGAGTCTCCAAGAGGTAGTGCTGCAGCGCACCCGTCATGGAGGGGTATTTCTCTGAGGGAGCCTCGATGTCAAGTCGCAAGCCAGCCTCCTTCGCAGCCTTGGCAGTGGTCGGACCGAAAGTCGCAATGCCAATCTCGCCCTGCTTGAAGTCGGGGAAGTTCTTGATGAGCGACTCTATTCCCGACGGACTGAAGAAGATGAGCATGTCGTAGTCGAATGCCTTCACCTCCTCGGGGGTAAAGTCGTTGCTGACCGTGCGGTACATCACACACTCCTTATGATGCAGTTTCTTGGCATCCAACAGGGTGGCGAGGCTGTCATTATGCACGTCGCTCATCGGCACGAGATATTTCTCCGCCTTGTGCTTCACCATTGTGGGCACGAGGTCATCCACCTTTCCCGTCTCTCCGAAGAACACCTTGCGCTTGCGATACTGCACATATTTCTGGATATAAAGCGCGATGGTCTCCGTGACACAGAAATACTTCATGGTTTCCGGGATGTTTACGCGCAACTCCTTCGCCATCGTGAAGAAATGGTCGATGGCATGCCGGGAGGTGAACACAATGGCCGTATAGTCCAGAATGTTCACTTTCTGGGCGCGGAACTCCTTAGGGGAAATTCCCTCCACTTTAATGAAAGGACGGAACACCAGCTCGACACCAAAGCGTTCCGCTATGTCGAAGTACGGCGACTTCTCACTCGTCGGCTTCGGCTGAGATACCAAAATCTTCTTTATCATCTGTGTCCTAAAAATTTATTTCCAAAAAGTTCACGATGGCCGACAGTCCGCTCCAAAGCACGGGCAACGGTATCATTTCGAGGGCACAAAGGTACAAAATAATATGCAGATAAAGTCCTTTTTGTTTAAAAAAGATAACCCACGCCTTATAAAACGTCAGCAATTTGGCAGAAACAAGTATAAAAATGCAGTAATAAAGGGCATCATAAGGCTCAAACTCGAAATAGGCCAAGAGCAAGACAACAGGGAAAAGAAACACGCCCTCACCCGCCGTAATGAACAGGAAGGACTTCATGAACTGTAAATTCCTCTTACCGTCAAAGAACACGTTATTGACCAAGGTGTATAGTCCCCACTTGAACAAGTTGTAGCCCACGAAGACTGCCATGAAAATGCCCAACAACTGATACTCCGACGACAGGATGAATGTGTCTGCCACATAGTGGGTTACATAGAAATAATACAGGAGAGAGTATTGCAGACAGGTAATCACTGCGAGCAGCAACTGGAACCAAACCTCGTTGCCCGTCTCCGTCAGCGTGTGCTCTCCCTTGCGGATATAGAAGAAGTCCTTAACCTGACGGGTGATGAACCCCGCATTCCGGGAGAAGGAAAAGGTAATCAGCAGAAAGCACAGGATAAGCAGACTCGTGAGTACATGGTCATTGCGCACGGAATAGGGAATGGGGTCGCCCGCCACGCCATAGCGCCCGCCGTCCAACTCCTCATGATAAAGCGTGTCGGCGGAAAAGAAGTTCTCGCGATAGTATTGGGGAATATCAACCTCCTTCAGGTTTCGTCCGACACCATGACCGGGCAGGTGCAGCGTGTCGGGCTGCTCGCTATAATGTATCTCCCCCGGCTGAAACCATGCCTGAATGGCAGAGTCCTGTTGGGCGGGCGTGGCATCGGCAGGCAGCATCTGCAACACCTGATAAGGTGTCTGCGGCCTCATCGGCCGATAAGCCACCGTGTCCTCCATTGACACGGAGGATAGGCTATGCACAGGAATGCTGTCTTGTCTCAGCATAACACCTCTCAAATTCCGAACTCCCTACGGATGTCGTCCACGCGGTCAAGTTTCTCCCACGTGAATAGTTCCACCTCCATGGTCTTTGTCTCGTGGTAATGACTGGTGAATGTCTTCGTCACCACCTCCGATTTCCTACCCATGTGCCCGTAAGCGGCAGTCTCGCTATACATCGGTTGGCGCAGTTTCAGCGTGCGCTCGATGGCCTTCGGTCGCAGGTCAAACAGTTTCTCAATGCGCTTGGCAATCTCTCCATCGGTCATTTCCACGTTGCTTCTGCCATAGGTATTCACGTAGATGTTCATCGGGTGAGCCACACCAATCGCGTAACTGACCTGCACGAGCATTTCGTCCGCCACGCCGGCTGCCACCATATTCTTCGCGATATGGCGGGCTGCGTATGCCGCGCTCCTATCTACCTTTGAGGAGTCTTTGCCAGAGAATGCACCTCCTCCGTGCGCTCCCTTGCCGCCGTATGTATCGACGATAATTTTCCGCCCCGTCAGACCCGTATCTCCGTGAGGACCTCCGATGACGAACTTGCCCGTGGGATTGACATAATACTTGATGTCAAGCCCGAAGAGGTCAAGCACTTTCTGCGAGTGTATCTGCCGCTTCACCCGTGGGATAAGGATGTTTATCACATCATCCTTTATCTTGGCGAGCATCTTCTCATCTTCGTCGAACTCATCGTGCTGCGTAGAGACCACAATCGTGTCAATGCGCTCGGGAATGCCCTCGTCGCTGTACTGCACCGTCACCTGACTCTTGGCATCGGGGCGCAGATAAGTCATCTCCTTGCCTTCCTTGCGGATGTCGGCAAGCGTGCGCATAATCAGATGGGCAAGGTCGAGGCTCACGGGCATATAACTCTCGGTCTCGTTGGTGGCGTAACCGAACATCATGCCTTGGTCTCCGGCTCCCTGCTCGTCCTCGTTGCCGTTATCCACGCCACGGTTGATGTCGGCGCTCTGCTCATGAATGGCACTCAGGATGCCGCATGAGTTGCCGTCAAACTGATATTCTGCCTTGGTATATCCAATGCGTTTGATGGTGTTGCGGGCGATGGTCTGCAGATCGATATATACATCACTGCGTACCTCTCCCATAATTACCGCCTGCCCGGTCGTGACGAACGACTCGATGGCGCAGCGTGCCTTGTCGTCGTAGGCAAGGAACTGGTCGAGCAACGCATCGCTTATCTGGTCGGCCACCTTGTCGGGATGACCCTCTGATACTGATTCTGATGAAAACAAGTATGACATTTCTTTCCTTTCTTGCTATGGTGTTGTTGTCTTATCTGGCCGCAAAATTACTGCTTTTTTACGGATTAAGCACCGACTTTCCCAAAAACTTTCCGAAAATCAGCCCTTCCCCATGCCTGCCTTGATGTTGCGGGGATGATGCTCCAGAATCTCTTGGCGCAACGTGGAAGTATCGACATGGGTGTATATCTCCGTCGTGCTGATGCTCTCGTGACCTAACAACGCCTGAATGACGCGCAGGTCCGCACCGCCTTCCAACAGGGCGGTGGCAAAGGAATGGCGCAGCGTATGGGGCGAGATGGTCTTCTGAATTTTGGCCTCCACTGCCTGCCGCTTAATCATGATGAGAATCATCGTGCGGGTCAGGTGCTTGCCGTAGCGGTTCAAGAACACGTAGTCTTCCTCGCCCGGCTTGATATTCATCTCGCGGCGCATGCCAAACCAGACTTCAAGCAGTTCGATGGCTTTGTGGGAGATGGGCACAAGCCGCTCCTTGCTGCCCTTCCCTATCACCCGCAGAAATTCCTCCTCAAGGTAGAGATTGGACAGCTTCAGATTCACTAACTCGCTGACCCGCAGTCCACAGGAGAACAGCACCTCGATGATTGCCCTATTCCGATGACCCTCCCACTTCGACACATCAATCGAATCCTCCAAGCGGTCTATCTCGCCGGGGGAAAGCACTTCGGGCAGATGCTCGCCTATCTGCGGCGACTCGAGCAGTTCCGAGGGGTCGTCATCACGATAGCCGTCGAGCTGCAAGTAGCGGAAGAACGCACGCACGCCACTCAGAATCCGGCACTGCGAACGGGCGTGGATGCCGATGTCGTGCAGTCCCGCCGCGAAATGCTGCAGGTCGCACAGCTCCACCTCGCGCACATCCTTGCCCTCATGCCGCAAGTAGTCGAGCAGTTTTTGCAGGTCGCGCTGATAGGCGTCGAGCGTGTTTGCCGACATATTGCGCTGCAATTTCAGGTAGCGCACATATCCCTTTGTGATGTCCTTGCCTGTACTCATACCGTCGGATTGGTGTTGCAAAGTTACGGTTTTCGCCCGACAAGGGCGGTTAAAAAAGCGTTAAACATTTCAAAACCTTTTTGCTTTCACAATAAATATGTATCTTTGCAGTCACATTGACCCATATTGCACGTATGAAGATACAGATTATCAATGGCCCGAACCTCAACTTGTTGGGGAAGCGGGAGCCGGGCATCTACGGCTCCTCATCGTTCGATGCTTACCTGCCAGAGCTGCGCAAGCGTTATCCCGATGTGGAAATCGACTACTACCAGAGCAACGTGGAGGGCGAGCTGATTAACAAGATGCAGGAAGTGGGCTTCTCCTACGACGGCATCGTGCTCAACGCGGGAGCCTACACGCACACCAGCGTGGCGCTGCAAGACTGCATCCGCAGCCTGAAATGCCCCGTCGTGGAGGTGCATATCTCCAATGTCCACAAGCGCGAGGAGTTCCGCCACCACTCGTTTATCTCCTGTGCCTGCCTCGGGGTAATCTGCGGTTTCGGACTTGACTCATACCGATTGGCAATAGAGGCACTGCTCGCAGGCGAATGACGATAGACGACTACATCCTGCAGCACATAGACCCGGAAGGCGACTACCTTTACCGCCTTTACCGTGCCACGAACATCCACACCATCCACGGGCGCATGGCGAGCGGGCATTTGCAGGGCCGGCTGCTGAAGATGCTCGTGCGGATGATTCGCCCGAAAGCCATCCTTGAGGTCGGCACGTTCAGCGGTTACAGCGCTATCTCCCTTGCGGAGGGGTTGGAGGAGGGCGGACGGCTCTACACGTTTGAGATTAACGACGAGATGGAGGACTTCACCCGTCCGTGGATAGAAGGCTCACCCGTGGCGGACAAGATTACGTTCATCATCGGCGACGCACTCACGGAAGCCCCGAAACTCGGCATCGAGTTCGACATGGCATTCATCGACGGCGACAAGCGCACCTATCGGGACACTTACGAAATGGTGATGTCCGTGCTGCGGCCGGGCGGCTTCATCGTGGCGGACAACACACTCTGGGACGGGCACGTAGTAGATGAGGCATACGACCGCGACCGCCAGACACAGGGCATCGAGACATTCAACGACCATATAGCCCGCGACGAGCGCGTGGAGAAGGTTATCCTCCCGCTGCGCGACGGGCTGACGCTCATAAGAAAGAAATAAGAACAAGAAAGGAACAAAATGCAAGAGACAAGACAGAACAAGATAGCAAGACTGCTACAAAAAGAACTTTCGCTCATCTTCCAGCAGCAGACCCGCGCCACGCACGGCACGATGGTCAGCGTGACGAGAACGAAGGTATCGCCCGACCTGAGCATCTGCACGGCATACCTGAGCATCTTCCCTTCCGAGAAGGGCGAGGAGATTTTAGAGAATATCAACGCGAGCGCCAAGTCCATACGCTATGAGTTGGGCACGCGCGTGCGCAATCAGCTCCGCATCATCCCCGAGCTGCGCTTCTTCATCGACGACAGTCTCGACTACATCGAGCGCATTGACGAGCTTCTGAAAAAATGAACTTTCCCTTCTTCATCGCACGGCGGTATCTCTTTTCGAAGAAATCCACCCACGCCATCAATATCATCAGCGGCATCTCCGTGGTAGGGGTGGCGGTGGCGACGATGGCGCTTGTCGTCACGCTCAGCGTGTTCAACGGGTTCCATGACCTTGTGGCTTCCTTCTTCACCTCCTTCGACCCGCAGCTCAAGGTGGTGCCCGCACGGGGCAAGACGGTGGCTGCCGATGCCCCTGTGCTCACGCAGATACGCCAATTGCCGCAGGTGGAAGTGGCGACGGAGTGCGTGGAGGACATAGCGCTCGCCATCTATCGCGGGCGACAGGCGATGGTGAACATCAAGGGCGTGGATGACAATTTCGCCCAACTGACCCACATCAACGAGATATTGCTCGGCGAGGGCACGTTTGAACTGCACGCCGCCGACATGGATTACGGCGTGTTGGGCATCCGATTGGCAGAGCAGCTGGGCACGGGATTCACCTACGAGCACCCCCTGCAAATCTATGCCCCCAAGCGGGAGGGGCAGTTTGACCCTGCCAACCCGACCGATGCTTTCGAGGAAGATGAGCTTTACTCTCCGGGTGTCATCTTCAATGTCAAGCAGACCAAGTACGACAAGAACTATATCCTCACGAGCATTTCCTTTGCGCGCCGCCTATTCGGGCAACAGGGCATGCTGTCTTCCCTTGAATTGCGACTCAAGCCCGGCAGCAACTTCGAGGCGGTGAAGTCGGAAATCAAGAAGATTGCCGACGACCAATTCATCGTGAAAGACCGCTTTGAGCAGCAAGATGACACTTTCAAAATCATGAAGATAGAGAAGCTCATCGCCTATATCTTCCTAACTTTCATCCTGATGGTAGCCTGCTTTAACATCATCGGCTCGCTCTCCATGCTTATCATCGACAAGAAAGACGATGTGGTGACACTCCGCAATCTCGGTGCTTCCGACAAGCTCATCACCCGCATCTTCCTGTTCGAGGGGCGCATGATTTCCGTCATCGGTGCCGTCATTGGTGTCGCCGTCGGCCTTGCCCTTTGTTGGGCGCAGCAGCAGTTCGGCCTCGTGGCGCTCGGTTCTTCCACAGGTTTCTACGTGGTTAATGCCTACCCCGTGAGTGTCCATCCCGAGGATATCGTGCTGATTTTTATCACCGTCCTCGTCGTGGGTTTCCTCTCCGTATGGTATCCCGTGCGTTATTTCTCTAAGCGGTTGTTGGCATAAAAAGGGCATTTCAACCGCTTTCCCTCTACCCTATTTCTCCGTCTGATTTGTTCCAAGATTTGCCCGAAAATCTGGAACAAGTTGTGCAGAGGCTCCGAACAACTTGTTCCAAGCATCCGCACAAGTTGTTCCGATGCTTTGCACAACTCAAAGGAATGCTTCCTATGGGGGTAAAGGAAGCATCCCTTTGAGTCGTAGGAAGCATTCCTTTCGCTCGTGGAAAGCATCGGGGTATGAAAAAGAGCGGTGGGGAGAAACTGATTCTCCCCACCGCCCACAGATTTTATGCGGTATTTTATTATGCGTCGATATTGGCGTAAGTGGCGTTTGCCTCGATGAACTCGCGGCGTGGCTCCACATCGTCACCCATAAGCATGGAGAAAATCTCATCGGCTTCGGCGGCACTCTCGATGGTCACCTGCTTGAGCAGACGGTTCTCGGGATTCATGGTGGTCTCCCAAAGCTGCTCGGGATTCATTTCTCCCAAACCTTTGTAGCGCTGGGTGTGGAAAGCCTTGTCGTCGCCGTCACCTGCCACGTACTTGTCGATGAACGCCTGGCGCTGCTGCTCGGTGTAGCAATACTCGGAGTTCTTCTTGTAGGTACACTTGTAAAGCGGCGGGGTGGCAATGTAAAGATGACCTTCCTGAATGACCTTCGGCATGAAGCGGTAGAAGAGTGTCATGATGAGCGTGTCGATGTGTGAGCCATCGACGTCGGCGTCGGTCATGATGATAATCTTGTCATAGCGCAGCTTATCCACGTTTGCCTCGCGGTCGCCCTCGCCCTCAACACCGAAGCGTACACCGATGGACTGGATGATGTTCATCACGGACTCGGCCTCGAAGACACGGTGCCACTGCACCTTCTCCACGTTCAGAATCTTTCCGCGGAGCGGAAGGATGGCCTGGAAATGGCGGTCGCGCCCCTGCTTGGCGGAGCCTCCGGCGGAGTCACCCTCCACGAGGAATATCTCGCACTGCTTCGGGTCTTTGTTCGAGCAGTCTGCCAACTTACCGGGCAGTCCGCCTCCCGTCATGGGGTTCTTGCGCTGAACACTCTCACGCGCCTTGCGTGCAGCAATACGCGCCGTGGCAGCGAGCACCACCTTGTCACAAATGAGCCTTGCCTCTCTGGGGTGTTCCTCCAAATAGTTGCTCAGTGCCTCGCCGACAGCCTGCTGCACAGCACCCGACACCTCGGAGTTTCCGAGCTTCGTCTTGGTCTGTCCCTCAAACTGTGGCTCTGCCACCTTGATGCTGATAACGGCGGTCAGACCCTCGCGGAAGTCCTCACCGGCTATCTCAATCTTTGCCTTCTCTATCTGCTTGGAAATCTGCGGATCCTCGTCGGCATACTTTTTCAGCGTGCGGGTAAGCGCCATGCGGAAGCCCATCAGGTGAGTACCACCCTCGATGGTGTTGATGTTATTCACGTAGGAGTGGATATTCTCGCTGTAGTCCGTGTTATACATCACCGCCACCTCGATGGGGATGCCCTGCTTCTCGGTCTTCAGATAAATCACGTCGTCGAAGAGATGCGTGCGGTGGCGATCCACGTAGCGCACGAACTCCTTCAGTCCGTCCTTGGCATGGAACACCTCCTCTTTTGTCTTTCCTTCCTCATCGGGACGCATATCGCGGAGCGTGATGGTAATGCCAGCATTCAAATAAGCCAACTCACGCATACGCTTGGCGATGATGTCGTACTTGTATTCGGTGGTCGTAAAGATGGTTCCGTCGGGCCAGAACTGCTGGCGCGTACCCGTCTTGTCGGTGTCGCCCACGATCTTCACATCGTAGAGCGGCTTTCCCTTCTCATATTCCTGCTGATAGATATGTCCGTTGCGGAACACCTGCGAAAGCATGTGCGTGGAGAGGGCATTCACACAACTGACACCCACACCATGAAGACCACCGCTGACCTTGTAAGAGCCCTTATCGAACTTACCGCCGGCGTGCAGTACGGTCATCACGACTTCAAGCGCCGACTTGTGCATCTTCTCATGCTCATCAACGGGAATACCGCGTCCGTTGTCCTGCACGGTAATGGAGTTATCTTCATTAATCGTTACCTCTATATGGGTACAGTAACCTGCCATCGCCTCGTCGATGGAGTTATCCACGGTCTCATTCACCAAGTGGTGAAGTCCCTTTTCGCTAATATCACCGATATACATGGCGGGGCGCTTGCGCACGGCCTCCAAGCCTTCAAGCACCTGAATGTTACTTGCGGAATAGTTGTTTTCCCCTTCGGTCAGCGACCGCTGGTTCAGTTCTTGGTTCTGCTGTTCTTCTGTCATTTCCTAATTTGATGTATTTCGGATGCAAAGGTACTGAAAAAAAATTAGATAAACTACGTTTATCTCCTAAAAAACACTAAAACAAAAGAACCGCAACCCCGAAGGATTGCGGCTCAAAAGAATATTGCGGGTTGATATATTATCCCAGTTTATTAACGTGAAGTGCGAGACTTGACTTCAGGTTGGCTGCCTTGTTCTTGTGGATGATATGGGTCTTTGCCAGTTTGTCGAGCATCTTCTGCACTTTCGGATACAGGGCGATTGCCTCTTCCTTGTTGGTCATCGCACGCAGCTTGCGCACGGCGTTACGCATTGTCTTAGCGTAATAGTGGTTGTGGAGTGCTTTTTTCTTGTCTTGGCGAATTCTCTTCGCTGATGATTTGTGGTTTGCCATTGTTTGATTTTAAAATTTGTTGTTGTTAATTTAAAGCTTATGGGTCTTACGCCTCAAGGGCAGCCCTTGGCAGATCCGGCAAGGCTTTTGCGCCTTTTCACCAAATCCTCCGCCACCTTTTCCCGACTTTCACGACCGGTAGCACATGGCTGTGCTGATGACAGATTTAATTTTTTTGGTAGTCCCTAGGAGAGTCGAACTCCTCTTTAGAGAATGAAAATCTCTCGTCCT
>JAFLSG010000070.1 GCA_022511065.1 Prevotella sp. | reverse complement strand
TCCCCATCCTTACCCTCCCCACGCGCATAAAAAGGCATATTATTGCAATAAAAATACATTTTATAGGGATAAGGAGTATCTTGCACGCACAACCCACTTCCCAAAAGCGCCACATTGCCACTTTGCCACATTGCCACATTAAGGGTAAGGCAATATGTTGCTTCAAATCACAAGGGGATATATAATAGTTTATTATTATATATATTATAATATATATAATAATAAAAATATAATACTTACATTTTTCTACTCCTCAACACATGGCATACGCTTAATGTGGCAAAGTGGCAAAGTGGCATTGTGGCATATCATGATATATTCATTGTGGGGGGGAGTTTTTGGGATTGTGTGCAATGGGGGATAATCTTGGAATAATTCTTACGGAAAATTTGGCTAAATCAAAAAAAATGCGTATCTTTGCAACGCTGTTAATTTGATGGCGGTTAGATTAGTGAATATCTAATGTGGCAAAAAACTAATTTATAGGCAACGAAGGAAATGAAGCAAAAATGTTTTGCAGTCATAATGTGCGCGATGGTGTGGGCAGCATCAAGCCACGGGCAGACTTTTGAGGAGGCGGACAATATAGGGTATGCTCAAGAAGGCATGACGCAGACGGGAAGAAGCACATTCTGGAACGATTGGTTCTTTCAGATGGGGTTGGATATGTCGCTCCAGAATCCTTATGGGTATAATTTCGCCCACGTGTTTCCCAACGGCAAGACATTCGGCTTGGACTTGGCGGTAGGCAAGTGGTTTACGCCGCAGATTGGGCTGAGGGGGAAACTGAACTGGGAAAACGCGCTGCCGCTGCTGAAGAACGGGCACGCCAACTGGGTCGCCCCGTTCTATCAACCCGGCGTGAATTGGGACAAGGGCGGCTATGTGGCACTCTATGGTGATGTGCTACTAAACATGCACAATTTCATCGGCGACTACAAGGCGGGGCGCACGTGGAACCTGAGCCTGTATCCGCGCATCGGCGTGAACTACAATTTCGGCGTGAGCAAAGGGGCGCTGCTGGCTGGTGCGGGCATATTGAACACTTACAGGCTCAACTCCCGGTGGCAGCTTTACGCGGATGTGGCATATATGATGACCGGCAGCGGTTTTGTGGGCAGCGAGAAAGTGGAGGGCACGGGTACTGGCTCTAACAGCAATGGTTATTTCTCCATAGGCGTGGGCGCACAAGTTGCGCTTGGTAAGCAGGAGGCTGATGAAAGAAAAGGACAAATAAGCAGTTTCTGGGATGACTGGTTTCTGCAGGCGGGATTGGACATGAGTCTGATGAATCCCTATGGATGCAACTTCTCGAAAGTGTTTCCCAAGGGCAAGACATACGGTCTGAACGCCGCTATCGGGAAGCAGTTCACGCCGGAACTCGCACTTCGTGCAAGGGTGCAATGGGAGAACGGACTGATAGAGAACAAACACGTGGAGTGGGTGCCGCCAGTAAGCGACCCGCGCAGCAACTATGAAGAACATGGGCTCGTGGTGATGAGCCTTGACGCGGTGCTGAATTTAACGAACATTATCGGGGGATATACGTCTGAGAAGAAATGGCATACGTCGGCATTTGGAAGAGCCGGCTTGATACAGCAGTTGGCCATTGGCTCTGCTTCCCCGCTGATGGGTGTCGGCATCGAGGAAACATACCGATTGAACGACCGTCTGAGCCTTTTCGGTTCGCTGGGCTATCAAGTGACGACGAGTGAGTCGAGCGGAGGACTTACCGGCATGCAGGTGGCCACGGGCAGTAATGGATTCTTTGACATCGACTTAGGCATCGTGGTGAGCCTCGGGAGAAACCGCAAAATGTAGGGATAAAGATGGCAATGGCGCGTTAATCTGTGTTAATCAGCATAGGCTGTGCCTCAAAATGATTACCTTTGCATCGCATAATTATATACGCGTACGATATTTAGATGAAAGAATTTGTAATATCCGAGGCAAAGGCGGAAACTGCGGTGCTGGTGGGACTGATTACTAAGGAGCAGGATGAGGCGAAGACCAAGGAATATCTCGATGAACTGGAATTTCTGGCGGACACGGCGGGTGCCGTGACCGTGAAGCGCTTCACGCAGAAGGTGGCCGCACCGAGTCAGGTGACCTATGTGGGCAGCGGAAAGTTGGAGGAAATCAAGCAATACATCAAGCAACAGGAGGAGGCTGCCGACGAGGATGAGTCGGGAGAGACACAGCCTGTGGGTATGGTAATCTTCGACGACGAACTGAGCGCGAAGCAGATACGCAACATCGAAAAAGAGTTGCAGGTGAAGATTCTCGACCGCACCTCGCTCATCCTCGACATCTTCGCCATGCGTGCGCAGACCGCCGAGGCGAAGGCGCAGGTGGAGCTGGCTCAGCATCGCTACATGCTGCCCCGTCTGCAGCGCCTGTGGACGCACTTGGAGCGGCAGGGAGGCGGCTCGGGCTCTGGTGGCGGTAAGGGTTCGGTAGGACTGCGTGGTCCGGGTGAGACGCAGTTGGAGCTGGACCGCCGTATCATCTTGCAGCGCATCACGCTCTTGAAACAGCGGTTGGTGGAAATCGACAAGCAGAAGACCACGCAACGGAAAAACAGAGGGCGACTGATAAGAGTGGCGCTCGTGGGATATACCAACGTGGGGAAATCGACGATGATGAACCTGCTCGCCAAGAGTGAGGTGTTCGCGGAGAATAAGCTCTTCGCCACGCTTGACACCACGGTGCGCAAGATGACCATCGACAACCTGCCTTTCCTCTTGGCAGACACGGTGGGCTTCATCCGCAAGTTGCCGACGGACTTGGTGGACTCCTTCAAGTCCACGCTCGACGAGGTGCGCGAGGCGGATATGCTGGTGCACGTGGTGGACATCTCACATCCCGACTTTGAGGAGCAGATACGGGTGGTGGAGGCCACGCTGAAGGAACTCGGCTGCGCTGACAAGCCCGCGATGCTCGTGTTCAACAAGATTGATGCCTACACATGGGTGGAGAAGGAGGAGGATGACCTCACCCCGGTGCAGAAGGAGAATATCACGTTAGAAGAACTCAAGCGCACGTGGATGGCACGGTCGGCAGAGAACGAGCATTATATGGAGTGCGTGTTCATATCGGCAAGAGACAAGGAGAACATAGACGAGCTGCGCGAGACGCTCTATAAGCGAGTGCGCGAGTTGCATGTTCAGAAATATCCGTATAACGACTTTTTATATCAAGATTATGAATAATTACAGAAAACTGACACAGGCGGAAATAGAGGTCTTGGAGTCGCATAATTGCTGGGCAGAGGACTGGAATCGCGTGGAGGTGGCGGAGGCATTCAAACCCTATTCCTTCCATCGCGTGATGTTCTACGGCGACATCCGGCTCGGTGTGTTCGAGAAACAGGTGGAGGTGAGCAAAGGATTCTTCAAGCACGCGGGCATCAACGACGCTACGCTGCGCAACACCACCGTGGGCAACGACTGCCTGATAGAGAAAGTGGGCAACTACATCAACAACTACACGATAGGCAACGACTGCCATATCTCGAACATCTGCACGTTGGAGACGACCGACGATGCGACCTATGGAGAGGGCAGCGTAATCAGCGTGCTCAACGAGATGGGCGATGGCAACGTGACGCTGTTCCGCGAGCTGAACAGCCAGATAGCGGCATTCATGGTGAAGCACCACACGGACAAGAGTCTGCGGCAGGCAATTCAGCAGATGATAGAAGACGAGCTGCGCGTGTCGAGGCCTGACCAGGGCATCATCGGCAACAACGTGAAAATTATCAATACGAAGGACATCATCAACACCGTCATCAAGGGTGATTGCGAAATCAGCGGGGCTGCCCGACTGAGTGAGTGCACGGTGATGAGCTCGAAGGATGCTTCGGTGTATATCGGCACGGGTGTCATCTGTGAGAACTCCATCATCTGCGACGGATGCTCCATCAACAACTCGGTGAAGATGCAGGACTGCTTTGTGGGCGAGGCTTGTCAGATAACCAACGGATTCACGGCGGAGGCCAGTCTGTTCTTCGCCAACTCGTTTATGGCAAATGGCGAGGCTTGTGCCGCCTTCTGCGGTCCATTCAGTGCCTCCCACCACAAGAGTTCGCTGCTCATCGGCGGTGAGTTCTCTTTCTATAATGCCGGTTCAAACACAAACTTCTCCAACCATGCCTACAAGATGGGCCCGATGCACTACGGCACGTTGGAGCGAGGCACGAAGACCGCCAGTGGTGCCTACGTGCTGATGCCTGCCACCATCGGAGCATTCTCCGTCTGCTTCGGTAAGCTGATGCACCATCCCAACACGCAGAAGTTGCCGTTCAGCTATCTGATGGCGTATGGCGACACGATGTATATCGTGCCGGGGCGCAACATCACTACGGTAGGACTATATCGCGACATCAAGAAATGGCCGAAGCGTGACAAGCGCTCGAAGCAGTCGAGGAAGAGTATCATCAACTTCGATTGGCTCTCGCCGTTCACGGTCGGAGAGATTCTCGAAGGCCGCAAGATTCTGGAGGCATTGCGTGCCGCATCAGGCGACAACGTGTCCACCTATAATTTCCACGAGTATGTTATCAACGCCACCTCGCTGCGCAAGGGTCTCAAATACTATGACATCGCCCTGCGCATCTATATGGGAGCCGTGTTGAAGCGTGCGCAGAAGGAAGGTTACATCGGCAAGCCTGCAAGCATGGTAGGGCAGGGCAGATGGATAGACCTCTCGGGACTGCTGCTGCCTGAAAGTGAGGAGCGGCGGTTGATAGAGGACATCAAGAGCGGCACGATAGACAACATCCAGCAGGTCATTGACCGATTCTCGGAAATCAATGCCGCATACAGTGACTACCGTTGGGCGTGGAGCTATCAGCTCATTCTCGACTACTATCACCTGCAAGAGCTTGACGAGGCTGCCTGCGAGCGCATCCACGACGACTATGTAAAGGCTCGCCGCGCGTGGATAGCCGAGATTCGCAAGGATGCAGAGAAAGAGTATGCGATGGGCGACGTGGAGCAAGAGGTGTTTGAGGACTTCTTGGAAAAGCTCGACCACGAGATAGACTATGAGAACTGAGTGGAATCAGACGAAAAGCCAAAAATATCACTTATAAAATTTACACAAAGATGAAAATGAAACTGCTACTGACTGCCTGCATCTTTGCGCTCGGAATGAGTGCGCAGGCAAAGGACTACAAGTACGTGACGGTGGATGGCGACCCGATGAAGACACGCATCTACACGCTCGACAACGGTCTGACGGTGTATCTCTCCACCAACTCGGAGAAGCCTCGCATCCAGACCTACATCGCCGTGAGGACGGGAAGCAAGAACGACCCCGCAGAGACGACAGGACTTGCCCACTACTTGGAGCATCTGATGTTCAAGGGCACTAAGCTTTTCGGGACGAGTAATCCCGAGGCGGAGGCTCCGTTGTTAGACGAGATTACTGCACGCTATGAGAAGTATCGTCTGCTGACCGACCCAGAGGAGCGTCGTCAGGCTTATCACGAGATTGACTCGCTGAGCCAGTTGGCTGCGCAGTACAACATCCCCAACGAGTATGACAAGCTGATGGCAGCCATCGGTGCGCAGGGCACAAATGCCTATACTTCCAACGACGTGACCTGCTACACGGAGGATATTCCGAGCAATGAGATTGAGAACTGGGCGAAGATTCAGGCTGACCGCTTCCAGAACATGGTTGTCCGCGGTTTCCATACCGAGTTGGAGGCTGTATATGAGGAGTATAACATCGGTCTGTCAAGTGACTCCCGTAAGCTTTTCACGGCTTTCAGTTCCATGCTCTGGCCTAACCATCCCTATGGCACGCAGACCACCATCGGTACGCAGGATCACCTGAAGAATCCGTCAATCGTCAATATCAAGAACTACTTCAACAAGTGGTACGTTCCCAATAACGTGGCCATCTGTATGTCTGGTGACCTTGACCCCGACAAGACGATTGCCATCATCGACAAGTATTTCTCTTCCTGGAAGCCGGGTGCTGATGTAAGTCAGCCCAAGTTTGCCCCGCTGCCCCCGCTGACAAGTCCGAAGGACACTACCGTCATCGGCCAGGAGGCAGAGCAGGTATGGATGGGATGGCGTG
The DNA here is from genome assembly GCA_022511065.1 of Prevotella sp. Classification (GTDB taxonomy): domain Bacteria; phylum Bacteroidota; class Bacteroidia; order Bacteroidales; family Bacteroidaceae; genus Prevotella. The sequence continues at coordinate 5,778 of JAFLSG010000070.1, read as the reverse complement.
CCGAAAAATCCTCATCGCTGCAGGCTGATACGCTCGACCTGATGGAGCACGTGCTGAGCAATGGTAAGGCTGGTTTGCTGGACCTTGACCTTAATCAGACGATGAAGGTGCAGCGTGCGTTTGCAGGTGCTGAACTTATGGCAGACCACGGTGGTTTCCTCCTCGGTGGTTCTCCGAAGGAAGGTCAGACACTCACAGAGGTGCGTGATTTGTTGCTCGGCGAGATTGCCAAGTTAAAGAAGGGTGACTTTGCTGACGATGTGCTGCCCGCCATCATCAACAATATGAAACTGGCTTATCAGCAGTCTTTGGAGTATAACCAAAGTCGTGCTGACATGTATGTGGATGCTTTCATCAACTTTATCCCCTGGGAGCAGGAAGTTGGTAGGATCGACCGCATCTCTAAGATTACGAAGCAAGAGCTTATAGATTTCGCCAACCGCTTCTTTACCGATGGCTATATCACGGTCTATAAGGCACAGGGCATTGACACGCTCCAGAAGAAGATTGACAAGCCCGCCATCACGCCGATTCCCGCCAATCGCGACCTGATGAGTCAGTTTGTGAAGGACGTTCAGAACAGCAAGGTTGAGCCTATTCAGCCTAAGTTCGTAGATTTTGCTACCGACCTCACGTTTGCAGAGACCAAGAGCAAGCTGCCGATGCTCTATGTAAAGAACAAGGAGAACAGCCTGTTCCAGTTGCTGTTCTATTATGACTTCGGTCAGGAGGCAGACAATCGCTATTCTGTGGCAAGCGAGTATCTGAACTATCTGGGTACGGACAAATTGACCAATGCAGAGGTCAAGCAGCGCTTCTATGAGTTGGCTTGTAACTATCGTGTGTCTGTAGGTACAGACAACCTGTCTATTGCCCTTTGGGGACTGAGTGAGAATATGCCTGCAGCCTTGGCGCTGATGGAAGACTTGCTGCAGAACGCAAAGGCAGACAAGGATGCCTACGACCAGTTGGTGGCTCAGACCCTCAAGCAGCGTGCTGACGCGAAGAAGGATCAGCGCCGCTATTTCAACACGCTTTTCCTCTATGGCACTTACGGACAGCATATCCTTCAACTGCTGCTCAGCGAGCAGCAGTTGAAGGATACCGATCCGCAGGTGTTCATCGACTTGCTGAAGGGTCTCAACGGTTATCAACACTCAGTGGAATACTACGGTCCGATGTCTGTTGATGAAGTGTCTGCCCTTGTGAGCAAGACCCATCAGACACCCAAGCAGTTGAAGGCTGTTCCTCAAAACAAGCCGTATGTTCGTCAGGCTGCCACGAAGGATGAGGTATGGATTGCACCCTATGATGCCAAGAATATCTATATGAGAATGTATCATAACGAGGGTCGCGACTGGAATCCTGATGAGGCAGCCGTCGTATCGTTGTTCAACGAATACTTTGGTGGCGGTATGAACGGCATCGTGTTCCAGGAGTTGCGCGAGGCTCGTGGCTTGGCTTACAATGCCGCTGCCCAGTACACCCGTCCTTATAGAACAGGGGAGAAGGAGTTTTATTTCACCCACATCATCACCCAGAACGACAAGATGATGGACTGCATCAAGGAGTTCCATAACATCCTGAACGAGATGCCTGCCAGCGAGAATGCTTTCCAGATTGCAAAGGAAGGACTGGTGAAGCAGTTGGCAAGTCTGCGCGTGACGAAGACGGGTATCATCAGCCGTTGGCATACGATGAAAGACCTTGGCTTGGACTATGACCTCAACAAGAAAATCTACGAGGCTCTGCCCGCGCTCCAATTGAAGGACATCGTGGACTTCGAGAAGCAGAACATGGCTAACAAGGGCTATCGCTACATCATCCTTGGCGACGAGCAGAACCTTGATATGGAGGCTTTGGAGAAGATTGGCACCGTGCGCCGTCTGACTACGGAGGAAGTGTTCGGCTACTAATCCCTTCGGGAGAAAAATATGAATCCTATCGATAAACAATAAAAGAGAATAAATATGGCTACAACACCAGAATTCAAGTATGCTCCTATGTTCCAGATGGGCAAGGACGACACAGAGTATCGCCTCCTTTCCAAGGAAGGCATCAGCACCGCTGAGTTTGAAGGAAAAGAAATCGTGAAGGTCAGCAAGGAAGCCCTGACGCTGCTTGCACAGGAAGCATTCCACGATGTGGAGTTTATGCTCCGCCGCTCGCACAATGAGCAGGTTGCAAAGATATTGACCGACCCAGAGGCAAGTGAGAACGACAAGTATGTGGCTCTCCAGTTCCTGCGCAATGCGGAGGTAGCTTGCAAGGGCATCCTCCCGTTCTGCCAGGACACGGGCACGGCCATCATCCACGGCGAGAAGGGTCAGCAAATATGGACGGGCTTCGAGGACGAGGAGGCACTTTCGCGCGGCGTTTATAACACGTTCACGCAGGATAATCTCCGCTATTCTCAGAATGCGCCACTCAATATGTACGACGAGGTGAACACCCGCTGCAACCTGCCCGCGCAGATTGACATCGAGGCCACGGAGGGAGCAGAATATCGCTTCGTGATGGTGGCAAAGGGTGGCGGCTCGGCAAACAAGACCTACTTCTACCCGATGACCAAGGCTACCATCCAGAACGAGGGTACGCTGATTCCCTTCCTCGTGGAGAAGATGAAGAGTCTCGGCACGGCTGCCTGCCCTCCCTATCACATCGCATTCGTAATCGGCGGTACATCGGCAGAAAAGAACTTGCTGACGGTGAAGCTCGCATCCATTAAATATTACGACAACCTGCCCACGACGGGTGACGAGACGGGTCGTGCCTTCCGTGACATCGACCTCGAGAACAAGTTGCTCGTAGAGGCGCAGAAGATTGGACTCGGTGCGCAGTTCGGTGGTAAGCATCTGGCTCACGATATTCGTGTCATCCGTCTGCCTCGCCACGGTGCATCCTGCCCCATCGGTATGGGTGTCAGTTGCTCTGCTGACCGCAATATCAAGGCGAAAATCAACCGTGATGGTATCTGGCTTGAGAAGATGGACAGCAACCCCTCTGAACTGATTCCCGCTGAGTTCGCACAGGCAGGCGAGGGTGCAAACACCATCGAGATTGACCTCAATCAGGGCATTGACGCCGTGCGTGCAGAACTGACTAAGTATCCCGTATCTACCCGCGTCAATCTGAAGGGTACTATCATCGTGGCTCGCGACATCGCACACGCCAAGTTGAAGGCACGCCTTGATGCCGGTGAGGACTTGCCGCAGTATTTCAAGGACTATCCCGTGCTCTATGCTGGTCCCGCCAAGACCCCGGAGGGCTATCCCTGCGGTTCGATGGGCCCCACCACGGCAAACCGCATGGACCCGTATGTAGATGAATTCCAGGATCACGGCGCATCACTCGTGATGATTGCCAAGGGCAACCGCTCTCAGGTAGTCACTGATGCCTGTCAGAAGCACGGCGGTTTCTATCTCGGAAGTATCGGCGGTGTGGCTGCCGTACTCTCGCAGTCGAGCATCAAGAGCATCGAGTGTGTGGAGTATCCCGAACTGGGTATGGAGGCCATCTGGAAGATTGAGGTGGAAGACTTCCCTGCATTCATCCTCGTGGATGACAAGGGTAACGACTTCTTCAAGACGCTGAAGCCGTGGACACCCTGCGCAGCGAAATAAGAAGGCATCTCTTGATGATAAAGAGGCATCTTATCGTAACAAGAAGGCTTCTTGTGATGACAATCGCCCTCGTCATGGTGCTGTCGGCAACGGCTTCGAGGGCAAAGGACTGGCGGAAGGCGACGCGGGAGATTTACCGCACGCGTTCCGCTAGTTTGCTTCATCATTTGCCTGCGCTCACGGGTGAGCATCGGGCATTGATTATCCTTGCCGCTTTTGCCGACAAGGATTTTAGTTCTTCTGACGCGCAAGCGGTATGGAATGACATCGCCAACCGACCCGGCTATGACGAGCATGGGGCGGCGGGCAGCGTAAGTGATTATTTTGCAGAGCAGAGTGGAGGGAAGTTTCGGATTTCCTTTGATGTCGTGGGACCCGTCAAGTTGCCCGAGCCGTATGCGTTCTATGGCGGCAATGTAGGTGAACAAGATGAGCATCCGCAGCAGATGATTGTCGATGCCTGTCTTGCGGTGGATGGAGAAGTTGATTTCTCCCATTACGACTGGAACGGCGATGGAGAGGTGGAGATGGTGTTCGTGCTTTACGCCGGTATGGGCGAGAACGATGGTGGAGATAGCGACACCGTATGGCCGCACATGTACTATCTTTACGGCAAGTCGTTGAGGCTCGACGGCGTGGTGGTCAATACCTACGCCTGTGCCAACGAGGTGGCGGGCGACGGCACATCGCTCTCGGGGTTAGGCACGATATGCCACGAGTTCTCCCATTGCCTCGGTCTGCCAGATATGTATGAGAATACAGGTGAGCCCGTGCTCGATGAATGGGAGTTGATGGACGGCGGCAACTATGCCAACAACGGCTGGTGCCCGCCCAACTATTCTGCCTATGAGAAATATCTGTGTGGGTGGTTGGAACCAGAGGAATTGACTGCGCCCGCTACCATCACCGCGATGGCATCTTCGGCAGAGGAGGGGAAGGCTTATCTCATCCGAAGTAATAGTGATGCGCGGGAGTTCTATATCTTGGAGAACAGGCAATGGAGCGGTTGGGACACATATCTGCCGGGGCATGGTCTGCTGATTACGCACATCACCAACCACACCACAACGTGGGCAAACTTTCCCAATACCACGTCGCACCACAGCATCAACTACGTGTTTGCTGATGGTCTTGACTACAAGGCGAGTGAAAAGGCATCCAGTCAGCGATATAATGCCGAGGGCAGGAGCAACTATCTCAGTGGGGCAGCATATCCTTATATGGCGAATGATGCCCTGACTGCCGACTCGCATCCTCGGAACACGCTTGGAAAGGACATCACGGACATCAAGGAAGACGGTGGATGTATCTCCTTCAAATACATGGGCGGAGAGCCCTCGGGCATATCTTCACCCGCTGATGCTCCCCGCCCTGTGTCGGTTTACGATTTGAATGGCCGTAGCCTTTCCGTAGAATCCTTATCCTCCGCGCCGCCATCGGTCTATCTTGTCAGATATAGTGATGGGACGGTCAGGAAAGTGCTTGTGCGCTGACACTCGTCAGATTTAGTTTCTGAACACCAAACCATCACCGAACTCATCGATGACGATGGGCTTCGTGCGATCTACCTCATCAGCCAGTAGTTTCTTTGACAAGTCATTGAGAACAAACTGCTGGATAGCGCGCTTTACCGGGCGTGCACCGTAGTCGGGGTCGTAACCCTCTTCGGCGAGATAGCTGATGGCGGCCTCTGTCATCTCAAGCACGATACCTTGCGGGGCAAGCATCTCCGTCACCTTCTTCATCTGCAGACGCACCACGTCGGCTATTTGCTCCTTGCTCAGCGGTGTGAAGGTAATGATTTCATCGATGCGGTTCAGGAACTCTGGGCGCATCGTGGCGCGAAGCTGCTCACGCGTGGCGTTGGAGGTCATGATGATGATGGTGTTCTTGAAGTTGGCGACGCGACCCTTGTTGTCCGTCAACCGCCCGTCATCCAACACCTGCAAGAGAATGTTGAACACATCGGGGTGTGCCTTCTCAATCTCATCGAACAGCACGACGGAATACGGCTTGCGGCGCACAGCCTCCGTCAGTTGTCCACCCTCGTCATAGCCTACGTAGCCCGGAGGTGCACCTATCAGACGAGACACGCTGTATTTCTCCTGATACTCCGACATATCGATGCGGGTCATCATCGTCTCGTCGTTGAACA
>JAFLSG010000007.1:57622-65039 GCA_022511065.1 Prevotella sp. | reverse complement strand
CGGTGTGTTCCTTCCGCTGGCGATGCCCACATAGTCAGCAGCCACCATCGTCTCAGCAGTGGCAAAGGTCACGGTGAACTCCGGATTTACGGCAAGGTTGTCTGTCGTGGCATGAGTTCCTAACGAGATGATGATCTCATGCATGTCCCATTGGCCGCCCCAAGCGGCATTCATTGCGTTAGGTCTGCCTTCTTTGTCGTATGTGCCGATAATCAGCACAGGCTGTGGAAGAATCCACGGATTTGATTTGAAACTTTTCATGTTACAAAGATAGTGCATTTTACCGATATCAGCAAGTTTTTGATTATATTTATTTTGGAATAGTAGGAATTAGTTTGTACCTTTGCACACCAACATCAATAAGACTGAAAGCACGATAAACAGCAACAAAGACAATGAAGGATAATTTGCAAGAAATATTCCCTTTGGTAGATGAAAATGGAACGGTAATAGGCTCTGCCACACGTGGCGAGTGTCATAACGGGTCGCGGCTGCTGCACGCAGTGGTGCATCTGCACGTGTTCAACTCCGCAGGCGACGTGTATTTGCAGAAACGCCCTGAATGGAAAGACATTCAGCCGGGTAAGTGGGATACAGCAGTAGGCGGACATATAGACTATGGAGAATCGCCCGAAGATGCCCTGCGACGTGAGGTGCGTGAGGAACTTGGCATAAAGGATTTCACTCCCACTTTCGTCGGCAAATATGTGTTTGACAGCAAACGTGAGCGTGAACTTGTGTATGTAAACCGCACGACATACGACGGCGAGATAAGTCCGTCGAAAGATGAACTTGACGGCGGACGATTTTGGACTATGCATGAGATTCGTGAAGCGATGGGCAAGGGTGTACTTACTCCCAACTTTGAAAGTGAATTTCAACGGTTTTTCATGAATGACAACAAAGAGAATACTGTGATTAGAAAGGCGGAACGAAAGGATGTGCCACTGCTATTAGAGTTCATAAAAGGAATTGCCAAGTATGAGAAAATGGAGAACGAGGTGGTGGCTTCAGCAGAAGTGTTGGAACGCGAAATGTTTGATGAGCACAGGGCAGAAGCTGTATTTGCCGTGGTGGACGGACGCGAGGTTGGCTTCGCACTCTATTTCTATAATTTCTCTACGTTTATCGGTCACTCAGGACTATATTTAGAAGACCTTTTCGTATGGCCAGAATATCGTGGCAAAGGCTATGGAAAGGCACTACTGCTACATTTGGTAAAAACGGCAAGGGAGCATAACTGTAAAAGAATGGAATGGGTATGTCTCAACTGGAATAAGCCAAGTATCGATTTCTACCTCTCTCTTGGAGCCGTGCCACTGAAAGAGTGGACGGTATATCGACTGGATGCAGCAGCACTGGAACGTTTGTCGTAAACTATCCGCATTGACATTGAACATCTGACAGGGAAAGAAGCTATTGAACTGGCAAGACAAAGAGGAGTATAAACAAAGACTTGGAGTGAATTTATGAAAAATACATCAAAGCTACAGGCTCACGGAGCAATTCTTTTAGCCAACACAATATTCGGTCTTGGCATACCTATTACCAAACTACTGCTTGACAACTGGGTGTCGCCTATGGTTTATATGGCAACTCGCAGTTTAGGCGCAGCCGTAGTATTTTGGATAATCGCCGCCTTTATGAAGCCAAAGAAAGTGGAGCGTCGCGACCTGATGGTTATTATGCTTGGCGGATTGATGGGCTTCGTAGTATCTCAAACGCTGACCGCCGAGGCACTGAACTATACAAGTCCCGTCTACTTCTCACTCATTGCCACGCTGACACCAGTAGCCGTGATGCTTATGGCAGCATTGTTTATCGGCGAGCGCATCACAGGCTTGAAATTCGTCGGTGTGCTGATAGGTATCATCGGGGCTGTACTTATGGTGGTCATGGGGCAGTCGTCAGGCTCTGGCTCCAATGACTTGTTAGGCATCGTGTTAGCCATTTTAAGCCTGCTCACGTGGGCTATATATATGATTATCACACGAAAGGTAGCGCAGAAATATACGCCGGTGACACAGATGAAATACGTTTTTCTGATATCATCATTGGTCACTGTTCCCATTGCTTTGCCCGAATTGGCAGACCAGCGACTCTATTACGCTGCCACTTTTGGATGGGACGGTGCTTTGGAAATGGCTTTCATCGTGCTATTGGCTACCGTGTTAGGCTATTTCCTCATACCTTTTGCAATGCGAAGCCTCAGTGCCACGGCTGTAAGCATCTACACCAACCTGCAACCTATGGTAGCTTCGTTCATTGCCATCATTATCGGTCAGGACCGTCTTACGTGGGACAAACCCGTGGCTGCCGTCCTCGTGCTGCTAAGTGCATATATAGTAACCGTGATGGCTGCTGACGGGAGAAACACGAAAACGAGAGAAAGGGAATAAACTAAATGTATAATACATTTTAAACTGACATAATATTGGCAGGGGCACGACCTGCATCCAACTCGGCTTTCATAAAATCCATATCGGCAGCGATGTGAGCGAAGAACTGACGGTAGCCACGACACAAAAGGTTCAAGCCTGGCTGACCATAACAATCGAGGGCAAGGCGGTTTTTCGGACATTCACCGTGACAGGCAAAAAGCCATCGGCACTCGCGGCACTCGCGAGGCAAAGCTGACTCTTTTGACAAACCAAACTGCGATTGCTGCTTGCCGTAGAGCATTTCTGTGAGTGTCTGCTTACGGATATTGCCTAACCTATACTCTGGTCGAACAAAATGGTCGCATGCATAGACAGTACCATCAGCCTCCATAACCGCAGCCTGTCCGCAAGTGGCTGACATGGAACATACACCCGGTGCCTCCCCGGCCCAGTTAGCCAACGTGGCATCAAACAACTGAACGAACAACCGACCAACATCCTGCTTCACCCACTCATCATAAAGTGCGCAAAGGAAACGTCCCCATTGTTCTGCCGTTACCGAGCAATTGGGCTTGTCAGGCTCTACAATGGGAGTGAATTGCAGAAACTTACAGCCAATGTCACGGAAGAAATGGTAAAAAGCCTTCGGATGCTCCACGTTTACGGCATTGACCGTTGCCATTGCATTCCACTCCACGCCATGTTTTTGCAACAAGCGAATGCCTCGCATTACGTCGTTCCACGACAATCCGCCCCGATGGGTACGGCGACAGGCATCGTGAAGCGGTTGCGGACCATCGATGGAGATGCCCACAAGGAAACGATTCTCATGCAAAAACGCACACCACTCGTCGGTAAGCAACGTGCCGTTGGTCTGCAGACAGTTGTCTATTTGACGACCACGGGCGTATTTTCGTTGCAGTTCCAATGCCCGCCGATAAAAACTAATCGGTTTAAGCAACGGTTCGCCGCCGTGCCAAGTAAAAAGAACCTCCGGCGTTGTCTGCGCCTCAATGTATTGTCGAGTAAACTCTTCCAACAGACTGTCGTCCATCACCGCGCCACTACCCTTGTCCAAATAGTAGCAGTAGTCGCATCCCAAGTTGCAGCTGGCACCTACGGGTTTCAGCATAACATACATAGGTCGCCCAAATGGAACAGCCGTATTGTTATTCATTCTCAATGGGATAATTGGGACTTGGCGTGCGCAACTGGCGCATAAGCTGCTCTAGTTCTTTCACAACTTCAGGATTCTCTGCTGCCAGGTTATGCTCCTCGCAAGGATCATCTTTGATGCGATAAAGTTCCAACGGAGCGTTCTTCTTTACCGTTACACACTTCCATCCTGCATATCGTACGGCTCGTTGCTTGCCGGGAAACTCCCAATACAGCGGACGGCTGTCGGTGTCGATATCCTGCCCAAAGAACAATGGCGAGATGTCTATGCCATTCGTTTCTGACGGCACTGCATCAGTGCTGCCGGCAAGACGTGCCAACGTAGGCATAAAATCAGGGAAATAGACCAGGTTATCAATCTGTCGGGCAGGCACACGTCCGGGCTGATTTACTATCAGCGGCACGCGGATGCCACCTTCGTAAAGCTGACCCTTGCGACCTTTCAGTCCTGCACCGCAGTTCAGCTCTTCCAATGGCGCCATAACGGCTGCACCGTTGTCAGAAGCAAAGATTATGATTGTGTTTTCACGCAGTCCCAAAGCATCAAGCGTGCCCAAAATACGACCGATATTGTAGTCCATATGCGTCACCAAGGCAGCATAGCGCTTGGTGCTCATCGACCACTCGCCGTACTCATTGTACCACGAAGTATCATCTATATTATATGGCTCGTGAGGAGCGTCATATCCAAGGAAAAGAAAAAACGGATTCTCCTTGTTGCGATGTATAAAAGCAATGGCATCGTCGGTGGAAATCTCCGTGTTATGACGGACGTGGGCATCGTGCTCGTTCTCCTTAATGTTTATCAGACTGTCACCGTGAAGACGATAATATGGATAATAATAAGGCGAATTGCTGTGTACGGTGGCAATAGTCCATCCGTAGAACTCATCGAAGCCGCGGTGGTTTGGCGCTGAGCCAGGGTCGTAGCCGTCCAAATGCCATTTGTTGACAAGACAGGTGCGATAGCCCGCAGCACCCACAACCGTACCTAACGTAACATCCTCCGCCAACAGATTGGCACGCCGCACGATGGTAGTATCGCCATTGGTATTGATTTTCAGTCCGGTCATACCGCCGGCATAGCACTGGTTATCACGAATACGGGTGTTGCCGCTGTTCTTGCCCGTCATCAGCGAGCAGCGAGACGGTGAACTGATGCCGCTTCCTGCGTATGCCTGGGTAAAACTTGTGCCAGTAGCGGCCAGCCGGTCAATATTAGGTGTCTGAATATATTTATTGCCATAGCAAGCCAAATCACCATAGCCCATATCATCGGCAAGTATAAAAATAATGTTTGGGTGCTCTGCTGTTGCCTTTTGCTGTTGTCCTTCAGCCGCCTGCGCCTGTTGCGCAAACAACGCACCAATTGTCATTAAAACATTCTTCATATTTATTCACCCCTTTATCTGATAAAGTGCATCGGCTGCCACTCCTCTCGCTCCGGGTAGTCGGGATTGCCGTCGGCATGTATCTTTTTCAGCAGCCATGCCATATTAGCCGCCATTGTCCTCATCGTCTGCATCCCCTCGGTGTCAAGAGTAGCCTGTCCTTTTTCGCGGCCATAGACAATGTTCCAATATTGAGAGGTAACGACAGGCATGTTCATCATCTGAAAAGGCATGTTCATAGTCTGGTAAGCAGCTGTTGCACCACCACGGCGGCAGACACAAATCGCAGCAGCGGGCTTATTCACTACTTTCTCACCTGCTGAGAAAAACATGCGCTGTATGAGTGACAATACGCTACCGTTGATTAATAGGACTTTCATATCTGTATTTTTATTTATTATGAAGTATTTTTAGTAATTTTGCATCGGATTATCAGAAACAATTCTCATGCTGCCAAAGTTTATAATCACAATGGACGGCTTTTTCCGTCTCGGTATGGTAGGACTGCACAAGGATTTGCTGCAACCAGGCGACCAATGTATTGGTGGTGGCTACTACCGCTTTGACTACGTTTCCAATCAAATCATCCTCGACCGGGAGTCTTTTGATTTTGGCAAGCCGAAATGGCATCTGCTGGAGGCTCTGAAAGTTCCTTCATCATATAAAGGTATGCGGTTGGTCTATAAATATGACGACAAACTTCTGGACGATTTCAATGTCAGCGAAGAATTAAGGATAGCGTATTATGACTGATGCCTTTCCTCCTCTAATCAAGGATTGACCCTCTCGCCTAACAATTGCCGGATATGCGTTTCCAGGATATGAAATCCAGGTTCAACCATCCCTCCGTGCCCGTGACCATCCAACTCATAGAGATAAGTTTGCTGGTGTCCTGTAAGTTTCATCATGCGAGCCAGATACTGATTCTCGTCATAACGGCCGTAAAGTTCAAGTTCTCTGTCGCCGCAAATCAACACAAGTGGAGGGCAGTCAGGGCGAACCCAATACAAAGGAGCATACTCGTCGATGGTGGGTTGCAGCGGTGAGATGCCCTGCATCTTGCGCACGTTGTAGTGAGTGATGGCTTGTCCGCTGAACGGGGCGTAGAGCCAGACGGAATCGGCATCGACACCATAAGCCTGAAACCACGCCTTGTTGAGGCAGAGCAGCATGGCAAGATAGCCACCGGCAGAGTGGCCAGTCACCACAATTTTCTTTTTGTCACCCCCGTATTTCCCAATATTCTTGAAAACCCATGCAACGGCCTCGGCAGCATCGTTAAGAGTTTCCTTGACCGTCACTTTGGGAAGCAGCCGATAGTTCGCACCGACCACAACCATTCCTTTTTCCTTCAGCCTCTGCGGAATCTCTTTCTCCCCCTGCTCTAATCCGCCGCCATGAAACCAGACCACGACAGGAACATCACTGACACCTTCCGGGTAATACACATCAAGTTTCAGCCTTTGCTGTGCATAGGCATCGGTCTTGGTGGTGTAGCTGATGTCGTTAGTTTGCTTGTAACTCTGTGCCCATGCTCCTAATGTCAATACAAACGAAAGGGCGAAAATAACGTTTCTCTTCATCGGTCTATTGTTTACTTTTTTATTGAATACGGGTACAAAATTATAAAAATCATTGCATAAATCTGACTTTTTGCAGCAATTTCTATGGATCTTTTACTAATTTTGTACCGCAATTTTAGGCATAGTATGCTGATGGGCATATTGAGCCAACCGTCACAATGTCGGTGTGAAGAGGATATGAAAACAGCCAAAAGGAGCAATGATTGAAATAAAGAAAGCAACGAGGGAACAAGCGCCCGAAATAGCTCGTCTGATTATGATGGCAATGACTGATGACTGCTGTCTGCACTTTTGTGGAGAGGGCTATGGATTGGATGACTTCCGCAATATGATGACAATGCTTGTTGAGCGGGATGACTCTCAATATAGTTATACGAACACCTATGTGGCGTGCGATGGAAGCAAGATTGTTGGTATCTCCGTGAGTTACGATGGTGGTAAGTTGCATGCTCTTCGCCGTGCTTTCCTGGAATTATCCAAGGAATACATCGGAAGGGATAACTCTGGCATGGACGACGAGACACAAGCCGGCGAACTCTATCTTGACTCGTTGGCTGTCTTACCCGAATATCGGCGGCAAGGAATTGCCCGTCAGTTGATTATGGCTACCAAAAGGCTTGCCGACGAGTTGAATCTACCTTGTGTCGGTCTGCTGGTTGATAAGGGCAATCCCGTGGGCGAAGCACTCTATGAGTCCGTCGGCTTTCGCTATTCGAATGACAGCTACTGGGGAGGGCATGAAATGAAGCACTTGATTCTGTGAAAGTCCCTCTGTTTCGCACAAATGTCGTCATATTAGTTGGTTGTTCGCAAATTATCAAATATTTTCTTAATATTTTAGGAAAATCCCACATTCTTTGCAAGGAATGGCTTGCATAGTTTGTGC
>JAFLSG010000007.1:0-57522 GCA_022511065.1 Prevotella sp. | reverse complement strand
CCCACATTCTTTGCAAGGAATGGCTTGCATAGTTTGTGCTGATGCTTTCTTTGAGTCATAGGAATGCTTTGCACGAGGTAAAGAGATAGTTTCTATACCCTGTAAGGAAGTATCTCTATGAGTCGTAGAAAGCATCGGAACGAGTTGTGGAGATAGTCCGAACGACTGAAAAGGAATACCTCTTATGGATGGGGGGATAATTTGGGTGGAATGGGGAGTAAAAAAGGGAAGCACGTTGTGGTGCTTCCCTGATTGTTTCCGTATGTAAGTTCTTGCTTACTTCTGGATGCTCTTCTTGCCGTTCTGGATAACAACACCTTTGTAAGTGTCATCAACCTGCTGGCCAGCGAGATTGTACTTTACCCCGTTTGTACTCTCAGCGGGCTTAACAGCGTTGATGCCAGTCTCACCACCCTCGCCGATGCCACCTGCAGTCAGCAGAGTAACTTCACCTGCAGCAACAGTAGCATCACCGGTTGTGTCAAAATAGAAACCTGCCAAGGTCATCTTCGTACCTGTTCCGTGTACATCATACTCACAACCAGCATATACGGGGAACTTGATGACGCAAGTACCAGCACCCTTACCCTCGGTACCGATGATGTTCTGTGCCTGATCAATAGCAAAACCATCAGCAATACTGATAATACCATCAACTGTTACAGTAGCACCCTCAACCTTCTCCAGGTCGTATGCACCACCATCTGCTGCAGAATAGATGTACGGGATGCGCAACTTGTTCTCCCAAACTACATAGTTCTTGTTGGCAGAAGACTTGTGGAATACATACAGATAACCGTCCTGGCTTACAGTAAACTTGTAAACACAGCCAGCCTCAGGATACTGACCTTCAGAAGCTGCTGCCCCTGGAGGATTCGAGTTTCCCTGAACACATGCGGTAGAACCGAGGTCTGTTCCACCGAGGGTGATACCCTCAATGCCAGCGCTTGTCTTGAAGTCATCAGCGTTAGCAACAGTCAGGGTCACACTTGCAGTCTTTGCCAATTCCGTACCTGCTGCCAAAGGAGATAGATCTCCTGTAAGACCGAGAGCCGCAGTTGCCTCAGCGGTAAGCGGACCGAACTCCTGAGCATTCACACTCATTGCGGCTACGAGAGCCATTGCACTAAGTAAAATTTTCTTCATAATAGAAATGTTTAAAATGTTAATAATTAAATATGGAGTAATAAACTCTTTTCATCGCTTTTTATTCAAAGGGCGGCGGAACTCTTCATAGGGAAGAGTCCGCCATCCTTGTCTTACTTGTTGCCTACAAAACTGTACTGATACTCTGTCAATACGCGACCCTCGCGGATACTGATAGTGAATGAGGTCGTCAGTTCGCCAGCTTCTGTAATCATTCCTGCAAAAGCTGCTCCCAAACCATTGGCAGGGTTGTCAGTGGTAACATTATTGGTAAACTGGAAACCTCTACCTGCATTCCATACATTGGCAATGGAAGTTGATTCCAAAGCTGTTCCCGGGCAGGAGAATGTTACGTTGGTCGTGCCAACAGTTCCTGCAGCGGCCAGTGTTACAGTTCCGCTGTAGGTCTCAGTTGCAGTGCTTGACGTGCGTGTCCAGGTGCCGCTATACGTGCCAGCCGAAGCCTGCTCTGCGGTCGTGGAGTAGTTGATGACTTCGTCTTCGTCATCGCTGCATGCAGTAAATGCGCAACCAAGTGCGAATACCGTCAGTACTGAATATATAAACTTCTTCATATTTTTCTCTTTTTATGCGTTATACAATTAGTAGCCAGGGTTCTGGTCGGTGTTGTCCATTGCCGTGTTCATCTCAATCTCATCGGAAGGAATCGGGCGATAGAGCTTGTAGTCCGTACCCGTCACGTCCATCATTGCCCGTGCATTTGTCACGTAGATATTGAACTCCACGTTGTAGCGTACCAACTGCTTTGTGCGGCGGAGGTCCATCCAGCGATAACCCTCTGCATAAAGCTCACGAGCGCGCTCGTCGAGAATCACGTCAAGGTCGCGGATTTGGAAAGCACCGGTAACAGCATAGGGCTGAACATACTCGCTGAACGAACCCAGTGAGGGAAGACCTGCACGGTTGCGAACGGCATTGAGCTTAGCAAGTGCCTGGTCTGTCTGACCTGCCATGAGGTAAGCCTCTGCGGCAATGAGGTACATATCGCTGACATGGAAAATCACGATGTCGCGATAGCTGTTGTTACCAGTTACCTGCTCACACTCGGGATCATCAAACTTCTTTACGCAGACACCATTGTTCGTCTGGGTGTTGTAAGCGTTGATGTCAATTGTGGTCTTGCTGTAGGTTCCGTCTGCATTGAATGTGTATTTGATAACATTCGGCAATGTCAGGATAACAGCGATAACATCATTGATGCAATTGCCCTTCGTGTACTGCGCCTGATGAGCAGCAAACTCGGCTTCTGCCTGTGCCTCTGTCACGTACCACGGGAAGTAGCGGTAAGCCATTGTCAGGTTGTCACGGTTGGATGCCGTATAGTAAGCATAGTAGCCTTCAGTACCCCAGTTAGACTTGTCTGTTGCATTATACATGGAAGTCATGTAGGTAGCCTCGTAGCGGTTGTCGCCCTCGTCGAAGAGATACATGGCTTTCTCAGACTGTGCATTCTCCGAGCCTACGTTCTTCATGCAGGTAGAAAGGCACTCGCCATAATAACCGCCGTAGTTGTTCTGCTGAGAGTGTCCGCCGCTTGTTACGTTACCGGGAAAACCTGCGCGCTGATACTTCACGGAGAAAATTTCCTCTGCGTTACCCTCGTTGGTAGGAGCCCACTTGTCTGCGAAACTCATCGTCAGTGCCACGTTGTGGATGGCGGTCTCTGCCCACTGGGCAGCCTTGCTGAAACGTGAAGTGCTGCTCACGCTGTAAGTTCCGCTTTCCACATTGTTGTAAGGTGCATCCAAGTCCCAACCGGCTGACAGATATACCTTGGCGAGCAAGGCTGCTACAGCCTGCTTGCTGGCGCGACCGTCATGACGCTGGTCTGTCAATGTGGAACTGCTGTAGAGGTCTTCCAAGTCAGCGATGAGGTTTGTATATACTTCCTCCAACGAGTTACGTGGATATTCACGGTTGGCATCGTTGATATAAGTAGTGATATAGGGCACACCGCCAAACTGCTGGCTGAGCACATAGTAGGCATAGCCACGCAAGAAGCGAGCTTCATGCGAGAGGGGTGAATCCTCACCTGCATAGTAGATAACACCGTTAGCGTAGTTAATCGTCTTATAGAGGTTTGAATAAAGACTCTTCACGCCATTGTCCTCAGGGGTCAGCGAATACTCATTGTATGAGCCTTGTGCCTTTCCGCGGGTGTTGATGTAGAGGTCGGTGCCCTGCTGGTAGAGACCTACGTTATAGACAATGCTTTTCAAACTGTTGTAGGTCGCAGTCAGATACTGCGTGGCATCTGCTCCGAAACGGTCATCTGCCGTCTGACCACCCGCGCTCTTGTTCTCAGCATCAAGGAAGTCGCTGCAGCTTGTAAAGACTGTACCTGTCAGCAGCGCGGCTGCTATGATAAGATATATTTTCTTTTTCATTGTTGCTATGAGTTAATTCGTTTGATTAGAATTTGATGCTTGCGCCCACCTGATAGGTGATGGTGCTCGGACCGTCGCTCTTCAATGCGGCACTTGCCCACTCAGGATCGAAGCCCTTGTAACCTGTGATTACGAACGGGTTGGTAACCGTTGCATACAGGCGCAAATGCTTGCATCCGAACTTGTCGAGGATAGTCTTCGGGAAGGTGTAGCCCAGCGTGATGTTCTTTACCTTCAAGAAAGAGGCATCGGTAACGCACTGTGCAGACTTCCAGTAAGAACTCTGAGCACCAACACCGGCGTTGCTGCCTCCATTGTTCGGGAAGGGGAGGTCGCCATAGTGTGTGGTAGTCTGATAAACCGGGTTGATGTAGGTACCGTCAGGATTGATGCCGTCCATGTCAAGGAGCGTACCTGCAGGAATGTACCAGTCACTTGCGAGCTTCATCTGACCACGGTCATCCAAACGAACCTGGAAGCGCTCCAAGAAAGTAGAGTAAACCTCATAGTTCATCTTCGCATAGAGTGAGAACGAGAAGTCCCAGTTCTTATAAGAAAGGTTAGAAGTGAAGCTACCCGTCCATGCAGGATCCATGTTGCGGATTACGCGGTCGTCATTGTCAATCTTACCGTTGCCGTCAATATCCTGTACGTAAGGCTGACCTTCGGTCAAACCATATACCTGCCAGTAATAATCATACTCTTTCATCGTGCTACCCGGAGTGAGACCTGCATTTCTTGCAGCCTCATTGTTGGGAACAGTCATGTTGCGGTCGGAAACGATGCCGCCAACCTTATAAGTATAGGTGTTGTTGATGTAGTAATCTACGAAGAGGTTACCAGTTACACCTGTACCTACGAGGCGATCTACGATGCCGTCGATGTTACGAACACGGTTCTGGTTGTGTGCGAAAGTGAAAGTAGTCTGCCAGTTCCAATCCTTAGTCTGGATGTTCACCGTGTTCAAGGCAATTTCAATACCGCGGTTACGTACCGAACCGATGTTGGTGGTCATAGAACCGCCGCCGGACTCCAACGGGAGACTCACGGCACGAAGCAGGTTGTCGGAAGTCTTCTGATAGATATCCACGCTACCGTTGATACGGCTGTTGAGGAAACCGAAGTCAATACCGAGGTTGTACTCATCGGAGGTCTCCCACTTCAGCACCTTGTTCACGATAGATGAAGGATAGTAACCCTGCTCGTAAACGCCACCGAACGGATAGTAAACGGGGCTGGAAAGTGTCTGCTGTGTAGCGTATGCACCTGCACCCTTGTTGTTACCAGTCTTACCATAAGAGAGACGGAGCTTCAGGTTGCTGATCCAATCGATGTTCTTCATGAAATCCTCTTCCATGATACGCCATGCGAAAGCAACGGAGGGGAAGGAACCCCAACGGTGATCCTTGTCGAAGCGAGAGTCGCCGTCCCAACGGATGGTGGCAGTCAGCAAATAGCGATTCTTGTAACCGTAGTTTGCACGAAGTGCATAAGACATCATGCTACCCTCGGAATAAGAAGTGGAAGAACTTGATGCATCGAAAGTACCGCTACCCATGTTCCACCAGTCTGTGCCTTCCAAGACGGCATTGGTGTACCACTGGCTGCGCTCGGTGTTGGAAGACTCCATAGAGAAGAGACCCATCACGCCGATATTGTGATCCTTATTGATAGTCGTGGTATAATTGATGGTGTTATCCCAAGTCCAAGCAAACGAGCGGTAACGATCCGTGTGTGCTGCATTGGGGTTGTCCTCGGTATAAGTTCCGTCATCATAGGAAAGACCTGTGTCGGGATTCTTATATCCGCCGAAGAAACCTTCGCGATAGCTGCGATAGTTGGGCGAGAAGGTCGTCTTGATATCCAGACCCTTCATAAGGTCGAGCTTCAAGTAGATATTACCCAACAAACGCCAAGTCTCGCGCTGTGTATAGGTAGCCTTCATCAAGTTAAGCGGGTTCTTCGCATCAGAGAACTGATAAGCTGAAGTCGTTCCCAGCGTCTCATAGTTACCAGGCTTGTAGGTCGGATTGCCGTTCTCATCATACGGAATCATGTACGGGTTCGTATAGTAGGCATTCTGCACAGCATTATCGTTGGCGTACTCTTGAACCGTGCGTGCAACGTTCAGATTGAAACCTGCGCTGATTACCTTGTTAATCTTGGCATCCACACTACCCTTGAAGTTAATCTGCGACTTTTCATCGCCTTTGTAGATACCCTTCTCCCCGTTGTAACCGGCACCGAAATGATAGCTTACACTCTCGCTGCTTCCGTTCACGGAAACGAAGTGGTTCTGCTGACTTCCGTTTTGTGTTACCAAAGAAGGCCAATCGTAGGTGTTGCCAGAGGCAAGCATCTCCTTCATCTTGAATGCGCCAGAGCCAACCTGCTCACGCAGCAAGCACTGCTCAAGCACAGAACCGCTAATCTGATAGGTAGGAGTCGGAGTAGGCATAGAGGCCTGATTTCCTCCGTATGTGAGGAACTTGAAGAAACGATACTGGTAGAATGATTCACCGTCCATGAAGTCCGGCATGCGAGCGGTCTGCGACCAACCATAGTAACCATCATAGCTGATGGTAGGCTTCTGGTCTTTCTTGACGCTGATTCCACCTTTCGTGGTTACTACAACGACACCCGCCGTTGCACGAGAACCGTAAATAGCGGTAGAAGAGGCATCCTTCAAAATGTCGATACGCTCGATGTCCTGCGGGTTGAGGAAGTTGATGTCGTCACACATCACACCATCTACCACATAGAGCGGGGTCGTGCTGGAGTTCATGGAGGACTTACCACGAATCTCGATATTGAAGTCACTGCCGTTACGGCCAGAAGACTGGGTGATGTTCACACCCGGGTTGCTACCCTGAAGGTTACCCAATACAGAAGCGGCACCCTTGGCGTTCAGCTGCTCAGTGTTCACTGAGGAGATGGCACCCGTCAGGTCTTGCTTCTTCATCGTACCGTAACCAACGACCACCACGTCCTGCAACGTTGTGTTGTCATCTTCCAATACAATGTTCACGGTCGTTTTGCCCGCAACGTTCACAGTCTGGGTCTTCATACCCACGTAAGAGACAACGATGGCTTTGCCACCGTTCAATGTCAATGTGAAATTTCCGTCGAAGTCCGTTATGGTTCCGTTGTTCGTGCCCTGCTCCATGACAGTGGCACCAATAACATCTTCACCCGTAGCATCCTTCACGTTTCCACTGATTGTCTGTGCCGACATGCTTCCCACAAAGAGGGTAAACATGAACAGCAGCGCAATCCGCAAATGTTTTAAATTAGTTTGCATGCTTGTTTGTTTAAGTTATTAAATGTTATAATTGTTTATCTTTTTAGTTAGTATTTTGCTACTTTCACTTTGCAAAGATACGCATTTGACGGCATTCGTTGGTTACTTTTATATAATTCTGTCGCATAATTAATGTTTTTTAACAACGCAAAACTCTCCTTATTTCAGTCTCGGATAGTATTCTTGGAAACTGCTCTCGGCATTCTCGGCCTGTGCTTTCATCATTTCCTCCACCAAGCTGTTGCAGTAAACTTCCACGTTGGTGTAGAAACCATGCTTGTCGAGTGTATATTCGGCAGAGTCATCCTTGTTCGGGTCAAGCCCGTGCGCTTTCTCCCATTCATCGGGCATTCCATCGCCGTCAGTATCCCAGTCTGCGGGGCGAGTGGCGGTGCCGAAGTTCTCCTCGGTGTAGCCATTCACGTCCGAAACCAAGTCAATCATGCCTTTCTTCTTGGTGGTAGAGCCTTCATAGGTGACCTCACCCGTGCGGGCTTCCTGCGCATAGCGCTCATCCACCTCGTCACGACTGAACGACGCACCGGCATATAAGAGGACTTTATCAAATGCAGTTTCCGCGCTGTGGGTGGTAACCTTGCCCGCAGGCACTGCCTCGTCGAGCTTGATGCGCACGCAGTCTTCACCGTTGCTATTCTGCACATAGGTGACAGAGCTACCATAGTAGTGGTTCACATCCTTGGAGTATCGCTCACCGTCGATGGTGAAGCAACCAGAATCATAGATGACACCCTGCCAGTCATAGTTAGCCTCCTTGCCTGCTCCCGCTGCCGTCACGTAGTTACCGTTGATGTAGTAGCGGCTGGTCATACCCGTCAGTTTGGTGGAAGTGGAGTTGTCAGAGGTGTTTACACTGACTTGGGTCACGCGCGTCTTGTTACTTGTGGCCGGTCCAGCCTTGTAGTAGTTATTTACGATATTCACGTATCCGCCGCCAGGACCGCCGTAACATCCGTTGCCGCTACCCCAGTTGAACATGACGCAGTTGCGGAAATCCACGATTTCTGCCTGCACATAGTTCTCCCATTTGTAGGTTTCGTACTCGGTGTTCTGCGTGTATCCTCCCCATTCATAGCGTGCGCCGTTGAAGCGGGGGGCGCGATTGGTGACGTGGGCAATCAGGTTATGGTGGAAGGATGCGAGTTTTCCGCCCCAGATACCGCCGTAGCCGTGCGCGCCCTTCGAGTGGCCCGGATTGTTCAGGCTTTCCGCAATCGTACACCACTGCATGGTGAAGTTGTTGTTGTCGTAGAAGGAAGCCACCTCATCAATGCTCCAAGAGAAGGAGCAGTGGTCGAGAATCATGCCAGTCTTGTTGCGCTGCCAGATGGCATCGGCACCGTCGTTGATGTCCTTTTCCTGTCCGCGTCGGCCACGAATGAAGCGGATGATGTTGTTATTACCAGTCCTGAGCGTGTAGTAACGGAGTGTAATGCCCGGTGCAGGGGCGGTCTGTCCCTCAATCGTCGTGTTGTCTCCGATGGTTAGATCGGATTTCAAGGGAATGACACCCGCCACATCAAAGACGACAATCTTGGCAGCACTTCCATTGACTGCCGCACGGAAAGACCCTTCACCGCTGTCGTTGAGGTTGGTCACGTGCCTTACCTCACCACCGCGGCCACCAGTTACATAGCGTCCGTGCCCCTCTGCTCCCGGGAATGCCGGTGCTCGTGTCTCGTCGATATCGGGTTCTTCCTCTTCTCCGGGTTCTTCAGTTCCAGGCTCTTCGGTCGGGTCGTCGGGAGTGATGTTTTCCGCTTCTGAGTCGGAGCAAGAGATGAATGTCATGGCGAGCACCGCAAAGAGCATCGCCCAGAGTTGGTTCTTTTTTAGTTTCATATTTGTGCTTTGTTTTGTATGATTAGTTTATTGCATCCGCTGCAGCCCCTCCCAGCGCACGTTCCACGTGCCATCTTTTGGGAATCCGGGGTTAAGCGGCTCGGTGCAGCCATCCCATCCGGCGCACATCATCGCCACGGCAGTGAGCAATGCTCCATTACCAGGGAGGTAGATGCGCAGACGGTCGGGTGTCTGGAAGTTATGGCCACTCGGCAGATAGGTGTTTTTCTGCGTGTCGATGAGCAGGGCATTCAAGGCGGTCTGCGGGTCGCCGAGACGAGCGGCGCACATGGCTATCATGCCGTAGTCCCATCCCCACGTGGTCTGCCAGTTCCAGTTCTTCATCACCCAGTCGAGCGTATTCTTCATTTTCTCCTTATTATATAATAAGGTGTATTTGTCATTATCGGGGAGCAATCCGCAAGCACCGAGCACAGCGGGATGGTCGTTGTGACACTTCTCGGCGAAAGTCTCAGTGGTTACGGTAGGTTGTTTGGGTTGCCCCACGGTGTCAAACGGATCGAATGCCTCAAGGCTACCCACGTTGCCGAGGGGAAGTCCGGCAGTATAGATGCCCTCCTGTTCGGGGAGTGGAGACAGGCGACGGATGATGTCGTCCCACAAAGCGACACGCTCCTTACCCTGACGCTCGCGCCACAGCTGTGCTATGCGCAGACCGTATTGCCAATAGGCGAGTTCAAAAGGATGGTTATAGGAAAAGTCCTTCGACATCGACTCCTGCATGGCGGTCGCACCGCGGAGGGTATAGTGCGAGGACTTTAATGCTCCAGATGCAGCGGGCGGGGTAACGAAGTCTGCCATGAATTCAGCGGTAGCCTCTACTTGCTCCGCATATTTCCGCAAAGTTTCGCCCGTCGGGTTGCTGCGGTACATTTCTTCTGCCAAGTAGATGTAGTGCGGTTGTTGCCAGATGAGGAACGAGCCTGTGTTAGAAGGTGCTTCGCCTGCCCACGGGTCTGTCATCTTCATCCAGCGCACACCCTTGAAGCCTTGGCGCTCCGCAATCTTGCGAGCCACGGGGTAAGCAGTGTTGTTATACCAATCGAGTATCTGCCCAACGGTCTCGGGGCGGTTCCACAAGGCGAAATCAACAACGTGCCACCAAGTCATTTCGAGGTGCGGACGACCAAACCACGTGTTGTAGGTCAGTCCACTTTCTTGCGGTGGCATATTGTTGGCACAGTTGATTTGCGTAAGATACTGGGAGAGTACCACGCGACGCTCCAACTCCTTGGCGCGCGGGTCGGTGCATTGCGAGAAATCCACGGCTGCCCCGCTTTGCCAGAATCTGTTCCATTGGCGGAGGGTTGCCTTGTGGTATTGGTCGAACTCGTAGGCAATCTTCCCTGCAAAGTCGGGAGCCTCGGGCAGATATTCCGCGGAGAAGGCCACCACGTCTTCCTCTGCATTCAGCACGAAATAGTGGCGGTCGCGCTTCGTGAGCGAAGCCTTGCCCTCCCACTGGAGGAGCACGTAGTATTTCGTATCACCGAGCGTGCGCCCGATGAGTGCAGAATGGTCGTCCTGAGAAATGATTTGCGACTGATGGAGTTCGGGTTTCGTCCAGTCGTTGCCATCGTCGGCGTGCTTGCCGGTGGGATAGGAGAACCGAAGGGCAATGGCTGCCCTTCGGTCTTTCAACAGGTTTGACTTGATTCTTGCGTAAAGTGCATCCTTGGCGGGGTGAACACCCGTCATCACCTCAACCCGCTCATTGTCGGCGGTAAAAGCAGACTCAATCTCCCCGTTCCAAAGTTGCTGAACCTGATAAAGGTCCTTCAGGTCTTTCAGCGGGATGTCACTCCCGTCTGCCGACCTAAGTTCGAGCCCGATGGTGCCGAGGTTCAGGCGGTGGGGATTGACGCGGAAATACTCCGTCGCCTCTTGGTTGCGCCCGCCCTGCTTGTACTCGACGGCATAAATCTCCTGATGGCCGTGCCCGAGGTCGAAGGCCTTTTCAGTCTCCGACACCTTCAGGTGATTGGTGTTTTCGAACGAATGCCAGCCCCAGTCTGACATCGAGTTCAGGGGCACACCTGCCCCATATTCAAAAGGGAACGACTGCAGACCCGTTACATCCACGGTGGCAGCGAAGTGACCGTTGCCTACTGACAGCGAGGCAAGAGCGTCCGGCTCCGTGATAATGGGGTTGTTGCGGGTGACGAGGGCGTGACGGTCGATGGCGGCTGTCACGTTATTCACGTTATATCCCAGTTTCTCAATCTCAAGGGAAGCCCAGATGAACGGGCCAACACCCTTTGCATCGTTGTCGCGGATAGGCTCACTGATGTAGTAATTGAACGAGCCGTCGCGCCGTTTGTTCTCCTTCACCGTGGGAGCGGCCTTCAATACCTTTGCGCTTACGCCCGGGCCAAGGCCTGCCACCTCGCAGCACTGCGTCAGCGATATGGTCTTATCCTCGTTCACACGGATGAAGTTCTTGATGATTCCCTGGTATGCCTTGATGCCCGCATCGCGGTATTGCACACCGAGATAGCCTTTGTTGTAAGCCTTCAGCAGCACATAAGCGAACATTGCAGAGCAGGTTGATTCGAGATAGTTACCCTCGCGACCCGGTGCATCCATCACCTGATACCACAGACCCGTAGCCTTATCTTGCCACTTGATGATGGCATCAAGATCCTTTTGCAGCAGGTCAAGAACCTCTGCGCGGCGGGCATAGTCCTCGGGCAGCACGTCGAGCAACTCGATGAGTGCCATCGTGTACCATCCTTGGGCTCGTCCCCAACAGTGCTGCGAGAGTCCTGTCTCCTTGTCTGCCCAGAACATTTCCTTCGTCTCGTCCCATGCGTGGCGGTTCAGTCCCGTTTTCGGGTCGAGCGTGCGCTTGTAGGTCACAGCTATCTGGTTCACCGCATCGTCGTAAATCTTCTTTGCTTGTTGCGGCTTCAGCAGGTCGCGGGCGGTCATCGTGTGGAACGGCAGACCCATGAAGATGCCGTCGAGCCACACCTGATAGGAATAGATTGCCTTGTGCCAGAATACCTTATCTTCCACGGTGCGAGGCTGATTCTCCAACTGCTTCATCAGCGTCTGCATGGCTTTGAGGTTCTTTGCCTCGGGGTAGTTCTGATACATACGGGCAACAAAGTGGCCGGTACGAATCTGGTCGAGGTTGTAGTCCTCAATCTTGTAGGTGCGAATCTCACCCTTCTCGTTAATCATCGTGTCGGTATATTCCTGACAATACTTGCGAATATCCTCGCCGCCGTATTTAAGGTAAGTGTCGAGCATGGACTCCAACTCGATGCCCATCACATAGCTCCAGCGCGGTCTCGTGGCGAAATCAAGCAAGAAAGGCTTCGGCACGCGCTTCATTTCTGAGTAGGTCATCCACTCCGAATAGTGCTCGTAAGGCGCATTAATCAAGGAAAGACTGCCGTTGATGAACAGATTGTCGTAGGTCACGTTGCGTGTCTGACCTGTAATCGTGTTGCCATCCTTCACACCGTTGAAACGACAATTCTTCACGTTGATGTCATACACGTTGCAAACGGAGTCGAGGGCGATGATTTGCACGCCGTACTTCGACTTCTCGCAAGTGATATTCTCAATGTTCACGTTGCGCACCGTCGGTGCAAAGCCACGGCAGCAGATTTCATTCGGCTCGTAGTCGAGGTTGATTTTCAGCACACTCTCGCGGCACTGACCTACTTTGATGTTGCGGGCGTTGATGTTTTCGATAATACCACCGCGACAAGTGTTGGTCTTGATGCGAATCACGCGGTCGAGGTTCGGCGAATCCATCACGTTGTCGTGGGCATATACATTGCGGCAACCACCGGTAATCTCACTACCGATAACCACGCCACCGTGCCCGTTGCGCATCTCGCAGTTGCGGATGATGATGTTCTCAGAGGGCTTGTCCCAGAGGCGGCCGTCGTTGTTGCGTCCGCTCTTGATGGCGATACAGTCGTCACCCGTGTTGAAGAAACAGTTCTCTATCATCACGCGGTCGCACGACTCGGGGTCGCAACCATCGCCGTTGGGACCGTCATTGTTGATGTGTACGCCCCGCACGGTGATGTCCGTCGAGAGCAGCGGGTGGATTACCCAAAAGGGAGAGCGGAGCAGCGTCACGTTCTCAATGAGGATACCCTCGCACTGATTGAAGTTGATGAGCTGCGGGCGCAGACCGTCCTCAGGTCCGAAGCGGCGCTCATCCATAGGCACGCCGTCCTCTGCCGACTTCAGCAGACGGGGGCGCGCACCGAGGCGCTGGCTCGTCATGCCCTGCTTCCAGCCATAGTGGGGCGCACCGCACCACGGCCACCAGGTCTCCTTGCTGCCGCCGCCGTCAATCGTACCCTCGCCCGTCACGGCGATGTCCGTCTGCTTGTAGGCGTAAATCAGCGGACTGAGATTCCAGCAGTCCAGACCTTCCCAGCGTGTCGGCACGATGGGATAGAGGCTCGGATCAAAGACAAACTCCAGCACAGCATCTTTCTCCACCACGAGATTCACGTGGCTCAGCAGCGTGATGGCACCCGTCAAGAACTTCTGACCGGCAGGCACGATGACCTTACCGCCGCCCTTCTTCGAGCATTTCTCGATGGCTTTGTTAATGGCCTTCTGGTTTTGCGCGGCCGTGTTGGTCGGCTTCGCGCCATACTTGGTGATTAAAAACTCGGCATCCGCGAACTGCGGCACCCTGATACTCTGCTCTATCTGCCGGTATTTTGCCTCGTCCCACCCTTGGGCGGCACCCATCATCGGGCACAGCAGACACAGAAGTAACACTTGGAATAACTTTTTCGTCATAAAAACACTGTTTTAGTTCTTAGTTTCAGGAAGTGTGGGCAAAGTTACGAAAAAAATCTCAGGTTCGCAAATAATATCGCTTAAAAAAGTTTGCCCGCTCCGTTTGGAGCCTCCTTTCGAGTCGTTTGAAGCCTCCAAACGCATTGAATTCAGCCTCCAAACAACCCGTATTCAGCCTGCCCACTCTCCGCACCAGCCTGTATGCGATTTGTATTCAGGGCATATACATATTGTATTCGGTCAATATACAACCTGTATTCAGGCTGAATACTGCTTGTATTTGGGTAAAAAACAGGGTGAATGCGCGATGCATTCACCCCGTAACTGAACTTTCCGCTTAATTCTCTAACGCTTCGAAGAGTCGGTCAAGGGCTTCATCAGCATTGCCCGCCTCGTTCAGCAAGGTCACGAACTTCGAACCGATAATCGCACCTGCGGCGTTCTGCTGTGCGGCTTCGAGCGTCTGCTTGTTGGAGATACCGAAGCCAATCATACGCGGATTACGCAGGTTCATCGCATTGATACGGCGGAAATACTCTTGTTTTGAATCGTCAAAGTTTTTCTGTGCGCCCGTAATGGCGGCAGAAGACACCATATAGATGAATCCGTCGGTATTGTCATCAATGAAACGAATGCGCTCCTCGTCGGTCTCCGGGGTGATGAGCATAATGATGCGAAGGCCGTATTTGTCGGCGATGGGCTTCACCGTGTCCTGATAGTCCTTGAAGGGCAGGTCGGGGATTATCATCCCACTGACACCGCTCTCCACGCAACTCTGGCAGAATGCCTCGATGCCGTAGTGGAGAATGGGATTCAGATAGCCCATCAGTACGAGCGGAATGCTCACCTCATCCTTGATTTCACGAAGTTGCGCAAAGAGTTTCCGCAGACTCATTCCGTTCTTCAATGCCTGCGTGGCGGCACTCTGAATGACGGGGCCGTCGGCGAGCGGGTCGCTGAACGGGATGCCTACCTCTATCATATCGATGCCCCTGCGCTCCATCGTCTTGATGACTTCGCCCGTGCCTTCCAGCGTCGGGCAACCGGCACAAAAGTAGAGTGATAGGAGTTTCCGGTCTTTGCTCTCTGCGAACAGTTTGTTGATTTTATTCATTTCCATATTTTGTTGTTTTTAATTTCCAAGTCAATGGGGTCTGTGGGATTGTGCCAAGCACAACCTTATGTCTTTATTTCTCCCATGAAACGGCGAATCAATGCCACGTCTTTGAGCGCGGGAGCAATCTCAAAGCGGGAGTTGAGGTCAATGCCGATGCACTGGGGATGATAGAAAACCTTGACGCGCTCGGCATCCTCTGGGCCTATACCGCCACTGAGCAAGAACGGAATGCTGCCGTGATAATGCGACAATACGCTCCAGTCGAACTGCGTACCATTGCCGCCAGCCAACTTCCCTTTCGTGTCAAAGAGGAAGTAGTCGGGAGCAGTCTCAGCATTCTGGGCATATAATTCGGCGGTTGCCAAGTCCTCTTCCGTTTCGATGCTGATGGCCTTCATGATTTGAATAAACGGGGATATCCGGCTTGAGCGATAGGCTTTCTCGGCGGCTTCCGACAATTCTTCCCGCAGACGGGCAATGTATTCAGGCGACTCGCTACCGTGCAGTTGCAGGATGTCGAGCCGGAATTCCCTGATCCGTCGGATGATTTCGTCTGTATCGGCATCCATGAAAACGCCGACACGCTTCGCCCGCTTGCGCAATCGCCCTGGGCATTTCTCCACATAGCGTGGCGACTGCGGTGCGAAGATGAAGCCGAGCCAGTCGATGCGCAGAACCTCCATCTTGCGGATGTTCTCTGCCTCCCGCATGCCACACACCTTGATTAATATCTTGTTGCCAGTGATTGTCTCTATCATATTCTTTTTCAAAGCTTTTCAATGAACGCCGCCAACGCCTGACCGGGGGCGGCAGTCTTCATAAAATTCTCTCCGATAAGGAATCCCCGGAAGCCCGCAAGACGGAGCGCCTTCACGGTATCAGGGTCCGAAATGCCGCTTTCACTCACTTTTACCGCCTCTTTGGGAAGCTGTGCCGCCAGGCGGAAGGAGTTCTGAACGTCGGTGATGAACGTGCCGAGGTTGCGGTTGTTGATGCCGCACATATCCGGCTCAAAGTCGGCATACTCCAACTCCGGCTCCGAATGCATCTCGAGCAGCACCTCTAATCCGAGTTCGTGGGCGGTGTGCAGGAGCGACCGGCAGTCTTGTCGTGTCAGGTCGGCGGCTATCAGCAGTACGGCGGATGCCCCGCAGAGGCGCGCCTGAAACAACTGATACTCATCTATCACAAAGTTCTTATATAAGATAGGTATCTGCACACCTGCACGACGGGCTGTCTCGATGAACGCATCATCGCCTCCGAAATACTTCTCATCCGTGAGGATGCTCAGTGCGGCGGCACCATTCTGCTGATAGGCGAGCGGTATCTCTTCGGCCTTGCCGTCTTCCTTGATCCACCCTTTTGAGGGCGACTTGCGTTTGAACTCTGCGATGATGCCCGAGGCAGATGCCTGCAACGCCTCTTTCATTGATGCTGTCGGCACATCGAGCAACGGCTCTACGCGGCGGTGAATCTCGCGCTCACTCAGCCGTTCCTTAAAGCGTTGCACTTCGAGTCGCTTATGGGCGACAATCTCTTCTAATATATCTGCCATACTGTTCAAGAATTGAGTTCCACGAATTTCTTGAATGTACGGAGCGCTGCACCGCTGTCGATGGACTCGCGGGCAATCTCCACACACTCCTCTATGCTCTTGCGACCTTTCTCCAATACCTGTATGCCGAAGGCGGCATTGGCGAGCACGATATTCTTCTGTGCGGGCAGGGCACGGTTCTCGAGCACTGCATCGAAGATGGCGGCAGCCTCCTCTTCAGTTGCACCGCCCATCAGTTCCTCGGGCTTGGCAATCTCAAAACCAAGGTCGGCGGGTTTGAATATCCGCTCGTAGTCGTTGGTCGTCACCTTGAAGTCGCCCGTCAGCGAGATCTCGTCATAGCCGTCGATGGAGTTCACGATGCCGTAGTCGATGCCGATGCGCTGATAGACCTGCCGGTAGAGGCGCATCTGATCGAGCGTAGCCACGCCGAGCAACTGGCAAGGCGGCTGACTTGGATTTACCAATGGGCCGAGCAAGTTGAAGATTGTAGGGAACTGCAACGCCTTGCGGATAGGGCCAACGAAGCGCATGGCGCGTGCAAACAACTGGGCATGCAGATAGACGATGCCCGCCTCGTTGAGCGAGCGGTTCAATTTGTCGATGTCGTCGGTGAAAGTCACGCCGTGGTTGGCAATCACATTCGATGCGCCGGAGGTGGAAGTGGCGGCGTAGTTGCCGTGCTTTGCCACCTTGTAGCCTGCGCCGGCAATCACGAAACAGGAGGTAGTGGAGATATTAAACGTGTTCTTTCGGTCGCCGCCTGTCCCCACCACATCAATGTAGCGGTCCGCTTCGAGGATGGCGGGCACGCCCGTCTCAAGGATTCCGTCGCGGAAACCGAGCAGTTCCTCCACGGTCACGCCGCGCATCTGCAGGGCGGTCAGCAGTGCCGTTATCTGTTCTGTTGGGAACTCGCTCCGGGTAATGCCTATAAGAATCTCCTTCATTTCCTCACGGGAAAGTTCCTCGTGGTTCAGCATCCTGTTGAGGATGTCTTTCATTGTCTGTGCCATATTCGTTTTTATGTTTATGAGTTCAACCAATTCTGGAGCATCTTCCGACCGTCGGGGGTCAGCACACTCTCGGGGTGAAACTGGATGCCCCGCACATCCAAGGTCTTGTGGCGAAGTGCCATAATCTGTCCCTCGTCGCTCTTGGCAGTCACTTCGAGACAGTCGGGGAAACCGTCCTTAGATACGACCCATGAGTGATAGCGCCCCATCGTGATGCGGCGGGGCAGTCCGTCGAACAGACAGTCATTGCCGAACTGCGTCCCTTCGGTGGCGATACCGTGGAATACCTCCGAGAGATTCTCGAGCTTTCCACCGAACACCTCACCGATGGCCTGATGCCCAAGGCAGACGCCGAGGATGGGTTTCTTGCCGGCGTAGGTGCGGATGACCTCAAGAAGTAAACCCGCTTCAGAGGGAATGCCAGGCCCGGGGGAGAGGATAATCTTGTCGAACTCCTCCAACTGCGGCAGTGCAAAACGGTCGTTGCGGAACACCGTCACCTCCGCACCTAATTCCTTCACCAAATGACTCAAGTTGTATGTGAACGAGTCGTAGTTGTCGATAATTACAATCTTCATAAGCCTTTACATCTTTTCTGCCATCAATATCGCCCGGCGCAACGCCCCGAGCTTGTTGTTCACTTCCTGCAACTCATATTCCTCGTCGCTCTTCGCCACGATGCCACCGCCCGCCTGAAACCACAGTTCGCCGTTGCGACTGACAAACGTACGGATGGTAATCGCCTGATTAAGGCTCCCGTCCAATCCGATATAGCCGATGCAGCCACCGTATGCACCGCGGTTGTGAGGTTCATACTCCGAAATCAGTTGCATCGCGCGCACCTTTGGCGCACCGGAAAGCGTGCCGGCGGGGAAGGTGTCAATGAATGCCTTGATGGGGTCTGCCCCTTCGTCGAGCGTGCCACTGACGCGGCTCACGAGGTGTATCACGTGGGAATAGTATTGCAAGTCTTTGTAAAAATCCACCTTTACACCGTGACAGTTGCGCGACAAGTCGTTGCGGGCGAGATCAACGAGCATCACGTGCTCCGCATTTTCCTTCGGGTCATTACGCAGATACTCCGCACCAAGGCGGTCGGCCTCTGCATCGCCCGTACGCTTGGTGGTGCCGGCAATCGGGTCGATGTATGCCTTGCCACCCTCAATGCGGCAATGGGTCTCTGGAGAAGAACCGAAGATGCGGAAACCTCCGAAGTCGAAATAGAACAGATACGGACTCGGATTGATGCTGCGGAGCGCGCGGTAGAGTTTGAAATCATCGCCCTCATATTTCTGCACGAAGCGGCGGGAAAGTACAATCTGGAACACATCACCACGGAGACAGTGCGCGATGCCCCGACGGATGTTCGCCTTATGCTCCTCGTCGGTCAGCGGGCTGGTGGTCTCACCGACGGGGTGGAAATCGTATGCCTGCACGTTAGTGCGGTTCATCTGCTTGTAGATAGCATCCAACTCCAGTTCGCCGCCAAGTGTCACGATGGTCAGTTGGTTGTTGAAATGGTCGAACACGATGATGTCCTTATATAATATATAGAGCATATCGGGCGCATCATTCTTCTCCTGTGTCTCATCCTTCACGGCGATATCCTCGAAGTAGCGCACGGCGTTGAAGGCCGTGTAGCCATAGAGTCCGCAGAAATCGGCGTGTTCACCCGTCACCTCAATGCGGTCGATGAAGGCGTGTATCGCCTTGTCCGAGCGATAGTCGGCATTCACCTCGTGTCTCGTCGTGCTGCCGTCAGGGAACTGACAGATGGCCTCACCGTGGCTGATGGCGACGGAAGCAATCGGGTTGATGCCGATGAACGAGCGCGAGTTGTTGGGGTCGTGATAGTCCGAACTCTCCATTAGCGCGCTCTGCGGATAGATGTCCCGCAGTCGCATATACACGCCCACAGGGGTATAAAGGTCAGCCAGAATCGTCCGGCTCGCCGTCTGATATTTAAAAGTCTCCATATTCCTTTGCCAATGCTTTGTTGTTTAGATAGGTTTCCACATCCTTGTCACCGCGCCCGCTGACCGTCAGCACCACCACATCATCGGGTTTGAAGGTCAGTTTCTTCAGGGCTGCAATGGCATGGGCACTCTCGATGGCAGGGATGATGCCCTCCATGCGTGTCAGTTCGTAGCCGCCGTAAATGGCCTCGTCGTCATTGATGCTCACGACTTTCGTACGTCCTTTCTTTGCCATATTACAGTGCATAGGCCCTACACCAGGATAATCAAGGCCCGCCGAGATGGTGAAGGCTTCTTGAATCTGCCCGTCTTCATTCTGCATAACGAGCATTTTTGCCCCATGCAGGATACCTGTCGTGCCTTTGTGGATAGTGGCTGCCGTGTGGTCAGTCTGCCATCCGTGGCCGCCTGCCTCCGCCAGCACAATCTTCACCCGCTCGTCATCCACATAATGGTAGATGGTTCCGGCTGCATTGCTGCCGCCACCGATGCAGGCAATGAGGTAGTCGGGATAGTCGCGCCCAATCTTTTCCTGCAGTTGCCACTTGATTTCCTCCGAGATGACGCTCTGCATCCGCGCCACAAGGTCGGGATAGGGATGCGGTCCCATGGTGGAACCTACTATATAAAAGGTGTCCGCTGGATGGCAGCACCAGTCCCTGATAGCCTCGGAACAAGCATCGGAGAGGGTCATATTACCCGTGCGCACGGGATGCACCTCTGCGCCGAGCATCTTCATACGCTCCACGTTGGTGTGCTGCCGCTCCACGTCGGTGGCTCCCATAAACACTTCGCACTTCATATTCATCAGTGCGCAGACGGTGGCGGTCGCCACACCATGCTGTCCGGCCCCCGTCTCTGCAATGATGCGGGTCTTGCCCATCTTCTTCGCCAAAAGTATCTGCCCGATGGTATTGTTAATCTTATGCGCACCCGTGTGGTTCAAGTCCTCGCGCTTCAGATAGAGTTGGCAACCGTAACGCTCACTCATCCGCTTGGCATAATATAAAGGTGAGGGGCGACCTACATAATCTTTCAGCAAGGCGTGATACTCCCGCTTAAACTCCTCCGACTCGACAATCGGAAGGTAAGACTTCTGCAAGTCGTGCACACACTTGTAGAGTATCTCCGGCACATAGGCGCCGCCGAACTCTCCGTAAAATCCCCTTTCATCCACAAAATAAGATTCTTTCATATCTTTCTTCTTTCTGATTTTCGTTAATGTCTGTCACACGATTCCCGTTGTTAACAAAAAAACTCGCCGCAGTCGCGACGAGCCTCTTTTATATCGGTCATATACGGCAATGTGCCTCGCGACTATTTCGATCTCGAGCTGCGCCACCACCAAATGTTGTTCATTGTCTTCATAACGGTTGCAAAAGTAAGCATAATTCTGATTTCCTGCAAACTTTTTGCGGATTTTTTGAAAGATTATAGCGGATAGTGCTAAAACTTCTAAAATAAAACAAGTTTTTTGCTTGTATTTCAGATATTTTATGCAATTTTGCAAGTTGAAACTAAAATTTTAATAAAAATATATAAATCGGAATGGAACAAACAACCGTGAAACCAGCCAATGGTAAATTGGGAATTCTGGTAGTGGGCTGCGGAGCAGTATCCACCACCTTTATGACAGGTGTGCTGATGGCCCGCAAGGGATTAGCCAAGCCTGTTGGTTCAATGACACAGTACGACAAAATCCGTGTAGGTCAGGGCGCTGACAAGAAATATCTCCCTGTTGGTGAGATTGTTCCTCTTGCTGGGCTTAATGACATCGTGTTCGGCTGCTGGGATGTATATCCGCAGAACGCCTATCAGGCTGCAATGTACGCAGAGGTACTGAAGGAAAAGGACATCGAACCTGTGCGTGAAGAGTTGGAACAGATTGTGCCGATGGCTGCGGCCTTCGACAAGAACTATGCCAAGCGTCTTGACGGCGACAATGTGAAGACAGGTCTGACACGTTGGGAGATGGTAGAGGCGCTGCGTGAGGACATCCGCAAGTTCAAGCAGGAGAAAGGTGTAGAGCGCATTGTCGTGCTCTGGGCTGCAAGCACGGAGATTTACGTGCCTGTTGATAAAAAAGTACACGGCACTCTGGCTGACCTTGAGGCAGCAATGAAGGCAGATGACCGCGAGCATATTGCTCCCTCTATGTGCTATGCTTACGCCGCACTCACAGAAGGAGCACCGTTCATTATGGGTGCGCCGAACACAACCGTGGATATCCCTGCTATGTGGGAACTTGCTGAAAAGACGCGTATGCCAATCGCCGGCAAGGACTTCAAGACTGGTCAGACGCTCGTGAAGAGTGGTTTCGCCCCGATTATCGGTGTGCGCAGCCTCGGCTTGAGCGGCTGGTTCTCCACCAACATCCTCGGCAATCGCGATGGATTGGTACTCGACGAGCCTGCAAATTTCCGCACCAAGGAAGTGTCAAAGCTCTCTACTTTAGAGACTATCCTGAAGCCCGAGTTGCAGCCAGACCTCTATGGACACGGCAACGATGAGGACACGCAGTATTATCATAAGGTGCGCATCAACTACTATCCTCCCCGCAACGACAACAAGGAGGGATGGGACAATATTGACATCTTTGGTTGGATGGGCTATCCGATGCAGATCAAGATCAACTTCCTCTGCCGCGACTCCATCCTCGCTGCTCCGCTTTGCCTTGACCTCTGTCTGCTTTCCGACCTCGCTGCCCGCGCAGGCCGTTACGGCACGCAGCGTTTCCTCAGTTTCTTCCTGAAGAGCCCGATGCACGACTACACGCAGGGCGAGGAGCCTGTAAACAACCTCTATCAGCAATACACGATGCTGAAGAACG
Organism: Prevotella sp.; assembly: GCA_022511065.1. Taxonomy (GTDB): domain Bacteria; phylum Bacteroidota; class Bacteroidia; order Bacteroidales; family Bacteroidaceae; genus Prevotella. Next base: position 35,510 of record JAFLSG010000007.1, on the reverse strand, counting down.
CCATTCGCGAGATGGGCGGCTACGAGGCTGACGAAGAAATCGATTAAAGTATACACTCATTTTATTTCGCATAGAGGCGGATGTTCTTTGAGTTTGAACTCATGGAACATCCGTTTTTTATAGTCAAATATATAATATAATGTTCCTTTTTCTCGTATGTTTTACATAACTTTGCATCCGAATAACTAATTCCTAATCATTAAGAAACATGAACAGAAAATTGCTAATTGCGTTCTTGCTTTGCGTGACAATCGTTGCAACTGCACAGAACCCGATGCAGGTGCAAGTCGGGCAACACCAAGTGAAGGTGGAGTTTTATACTCCTTCTATTGTTCACGTGGTGAAAGCACCAGTGGGACATCAGTATGCCAAGGAGAGTTTGGTGGTGATTGCCAAGCCTGATGAGGTGCCGGTCGTGCAGAAAGGAAACGCCGTGTCGAGCGATGCGCTGACCGTCAAGGTGGATGCGAAATCAGGGAATCTTACTTTTTCGGATAGTAAAGGGCGTGTGATGCTGCGGGAGAAAGGGGCGAACTTTGAGCCGGTTACCAAGAATCCGCAGGCGGGAGCCTATAAGGTGACGCAGACTTTCGTACTTGACAAGGATGAGGCCATCTATGGCTTGGGTACTGTTCAGAACGGAAAGATGAACCGGCGCGGCACGCATATCCTGATGGAGCAGTCGAACTTGGAGGACTTTCAGAATGTGATTCAGTCTGTCAAAGGATGGGGACTCTTTTGGGACAACTACGCTCCGACGCAGTTTGATGATGATGCACAGGGCATGAGCCTTTCGTCGCAAGTGGGTGATTGTGTGGATTATTACTTTATGTTGGGCGGTTCTGCCGATGGTGTGATTGCGCAGATGCGTCATCTTTCCGGCGATGTTCCGATGTTCCCGCTATGGACTTACGGCTATTGGCAGTCGAAGGAGCGTTACAAAACCTCCAAGGAGACTTTGGGCATCGTGGAGGAATATCGTCGTTTGGGCGTGCCCCTCGATGGTATCATTCAGGACTGGCAGTATTGGGGCAACAACTATCTGTGGAATGCGATGGATTTCCTGAGTGAGGATTTTGTTGATGGCAAGCAGTTGATAGACAAGTCGCATGCGCTGAATGCCCACTTCATGATATCCATCTGGGCTAGTTTCGGCCCAATGACGAAGGCATATAAGCAACTTGACGAGAAGGGACTGCTATTCGATTTTGAGACTTGGCCGCAGAGCGGACTGTCGCATATATGGCCTCCGCGCAGGGATTATCCCTCCGGCGTGCGTGTCTATGATGCTTTCAGTCAGGAGGCGCGGGATATTTATTGGCAGAATCTGAAGAGACTCTATGATTATGGCGTGGATGCTTGGTGGATGGACTCTACCGATCCCGACTTCTTTAATCCGACGGAGGCCGACTATGAGCACAAGGCGGGAGAGGGTGGCACGTGGCGCTCGCTGCGCAATGCCTTCCCGCTTGAGACCGTCAAGGGAGTCTATGGCAGTCAGCGCAAGGTGGGGAGCGACAAGCGTGTGTTCATTATGACGCGTTCTGCCTTTGCCGGCCAGCAGCATTACGGCTCGAATATGTGGAGCGGCGACGTGGCTTCCTCGTGGGATATGCTCCGCAAACAAGTGCCCGTGGGGCTGAGTTTCTCGCTCACGGGCAACCCGAACTTCAATACTGATATCGGTGGTTTCTTCTGTGGGGCTTACAATACGAAGGGCAGCGGCTCTGCTCCGCGCAACCCGCAGTTCCAGGAACTCTACGTGCGTTGGATGCAATACGCCCTCTTTTGTCCTGTCTTCCGCAGCCACGGAGCCGATGCGCCCCGCGAGATATGGCAGTTCGGCAAGCAGGGCGAGCCTGTCTATAATGCTATTGAGCAAGCCATCCGCCTCCGTTACCGCCTGATACCTTATTTATATAGTACCGCCTGGCAGGTGACAAGCAACAACGAGAGTTACCTCCGTCCCCTGTTCAGCGACTTTGCGCAAGACAGGAATGTGTGGGATATGACCGATGAGTTTATGTTCGGTCGCGCTATTTTGGCTGCTCCCATCGTGGAGGCTCAATACACGGAGGAGCAGATTATCAAGGAAGATGCGATGACGGGATGGGACAAGAAGGAAGCCCAGACCGACGGTAAGGATGCTACTGCCGACTTCACCGCAAGTAAGACCACTACGAAATACTTGCCGAAAGGCACTGATTGGTATGACTTCTGGACGGCGAAACGCTATAAGGGCGGGCAGACGGTCACTTTGCAAACGGCGTTCAACCGCGTGCCGATGTTCGTCCGCGCCGGTAGCATTTTGCCCTTAGGACCGGAGATGGAGTATGTTGGGCAGAAGGCGTGGGACAATCTTGAAGTCCGCATCTATCCCGGTGCTGACGGCTCTTTCACCCTTTACGAGGATGAAGGCGACAACTACAACTACGAGAAGGGTGTCTATGCCACCATCCCGTTCCATTGGGACAATGCCCGCCGCACGCTGACCATCGGCACGCGCCAAGGCACATATCCCGGTATGCTGACCGAAAGGAAATTCACCATCGTACTGCCCGACGGCACTTTGCAGACGGTAGATTACAATGGCAGCGAACTGAAAGTAAATTTATAATCATACATTCCAGCAAGTCTATGAAGAAGATTTTCATCGCGTGCCTTGCCTGTCTTTCGCTGATTGCATCGGCACAGGAGCATAAACTTTGGTACGATGCCCCCGCTACGCACTGGTTGGAGGCGCTGCCCGTCGGCAACTCCCACTTAGGAGCAATGGTCTATGGCGGCACAAGCGTGGAGGAAATCCAGTTGAATGAAGAGACGTTCTGGTCGGGCGGCCCTTACAATAACAACAGCACCGAGGCAAAGGAGCATTTAGACGAGGTGCGCCGCCTGATTTTTGCCGACAAGGAGAAAGAGGCGCACGCCCTGCTCGACAAGTATTTCATCAAAGGCCCTCACGGCATGCGCTATCTGCCTATGGCAAGTTTGAAACTCTCGTTTGATAATGTTTCTTCCGTGTCCGACTATCGCCGCGAGTTAAATCTCGGCAACGCCTTGACGACCACCCGCTATACGACGGGCGGCGTGACCTACGAGCGCACGGTTTTTGCCTCGCAGGCAGACAATGCCATCATCGTCCGCATCACGGCAAGCAAGGCTGGCGCACTGACCTTCAACGTGGCTTATGACTGTCCGTTGGAGTCGGAACAGACGGTGGCGAATCATCAATTGATAGCCACCATACACAATGTGGAGCAAGAAGGTGTGCCTGGCGCATTGACGGCAGAGTGTCGCGTGCAGGTGTCGGCAGACGGCGAAGTGGTGGAGGGAGCGAAGAGCCTTAGTGTCGTGAAGGCTACCACCGCCACACTCTATATTGTCGCTGCCACCAATTACATTGATTATCAGAATGTCAGCGGCAATCCTACCGAGCGGAATGCGCGCTCTTTGACGGCTGTTCAGGCGAAGTCATACGACCAATTGCTCGCTGACCATCTCAAAAAATACCGCGAGCAATATGACCGCGTGACGCTCACGTTGCCGAAATCAGCGAACTCCGGACTGCCCACCGACAAGCGCCTGTCGGCATTCGCCGAGGGCAATGATATGGATATGGTATCCCTGATGATGCAGTATGGGCGCTACCTGCTGATCTCTTCGTCACAGCCAGGCGGTCAGCCCGCCAATCTGCAAGGCGTGTGGAACGATAAGATGAATGCCCCGTGGGATTCCAAATACACCATCAACATCAATGCCGAGATGAACTATTGGCCCGCCCTTGTGGGCAATCTTGCCGAGACGCAGCAGCCTTTGTTCAGCATGATTCGCGACTTGAGCAAGACGGGTGCGCTGACGGCGCAGCAACTATATGGCTGCGGGGGATGGATGGCGCATCACAATACCGACCTCTGGCGCATCGCAGGGCCCGTCGATGGCACGCAGTGGGGCATCTTCCCCACGGGCGGTGCCTGGCTCGCCACGCACATCTGGCAGCACTATCTCTTCACGGGCGACAAGCAGTTCCTTGCTGATTACTACGATGTGCTCAAGGGCGCGGCAGACTTTTTGCTCGCCTATATGCAGGAGCATCCCCGCTATGGATGGCTGATGACCGTGCCCACGGTGTCGCCCGAGCACGGGCCGCAGGGCAAGGGAACGAATGTCACCGCCGGTTCTACGATGGACAATCAGATTGTGTTCGATGCCCTTACCAGCGTGTTGCAGGCTGCACAGGCACTCGGTCGCGACGAAGCCTCACTTGCTGCTTATCGTGCAGCCCTCTCCAAACTGCCGCCGATGCAGATTGGACGCTATGGCCAGTTGCAGGAATGGCTCATTGATGCCGATGACCCGACGGATGAGCACCGCCATATCTCCCACCTCTATGGGCTTTATCCCTCGAATCAGATTTCTCCCTATCGCCATCCCGAACTGTTCACGGCAGCCTCCAATACGCTGCGGCAGCGCGGTGATATGGCCACGGGCTGGAGCCTCGGGTGGAAGATTAACTTCTGGGCGCGCATGCTCGACGGCAACCACGCCTTCCAGATTATCCGCAATATGCTCCATCTGCTGCCCGACGACAGCAAGGCGAAGGACTATCCTAATGGCCGCACATACCCCAATCTCTTCGACGCACACCCGCCTTTCCAGATTGACGGCAACTTCGGTTGTGCTGCCGGCGTGTGTGAGATGCTCCTCCAAAGCCATGACGGAGCCGTCCATCTGCTGCCCGCCCTGCCCGATGCTTGGGCAGAGGGAGCGGTGAAAGGCTTGCAGGCGCGCGGCGGTTTCACCATTGATATGGCGTGGAGCGGCGGCACTTTGCAGTCTGCCACAGTCAAGTCCTCGATTGGCGGCACGCTCCGTCTGCGCTCATACGTGCCGTTGAAGGGCGAAGGACTGAAGCCCGCCACGGGCGAATGCCCCAATGCTTTGCTGTCCTCCGCAGATATTCGGGAACCGTTGAAGTCGGCGGAGCTGACCTCCTTCGACCTCTTGCCTGTCCGCAAAGTCTATGAGTACGACGTGGAAACGAGGGCAGGGGAGATTTACAGCTTTACGACGCTTTGACGGAAGCACCCCGTTCCTCCGCTGAAAGCGGATGCTCCTTGCGGTAAAAGCCAGTTCATACGGGCGGTTGTTACACACGCGAAAGTTTGTGTAACAGCCGCCCGGGCGTTTTTCAGAGGATTCTCCGTATCTTTGCATCCGTTAAACCAATAACGTGAATAATGAAAAGACTTGCATTCCTTGCCTCGCTCTTGTTGGCAGGCACGCTGCTGTCCGTCGGGCAACCGAAAGACGACGGATGTTTCGTCAATAACCCGATGCTGTGGTCGGATGTGCCCGACCCCGATGTTATCCGAGTGGGCGACTACTTCTACCTCGTATCAACCACGATGCACCTCATGCCGGGCGCGCCTATCATGCGGTCGAAGGACTTGGCAAACTGGGAGACCATCAGCTATGTATATGACCGGCTGACCGACTCCCCAAAGTATGATATGCAGCAGGGAACGGTCTATGGGCGCGGTCAATGGGCTACTTCGCTCAAGTACCACGATGGTAAGTTCTACGTGCTTTTCGCCCCCAATGAGATGAGTGCGATGGGTGATACCTACATTTACAGCACGGAAGACCCCACGACGGAGTGGACGCTCGTGTCGCGCTTCCGCCATTTCCACGATGCCTCGCTGTTCTTTGATGACGACGGACGGGTGTATGTGGTCTATGGCACGGGCGAGATGGTCGAACTGAAGCCCGACCTCTCCGATGTCATCGAAGGCTCGGAGACCAAGTTGTTCGAGCGTGAGGCCGACGAGACGGGACTGCTTGAGGGTAGCCGCATGATTAAGCACAACGGCAAATACTACCTGCTGATGATTTCCCACGTATGGGCTCCCGGCCGTCATCGCCGTGAGGTGTGCTATCGTGCCGACGACATACACGGCCCTTACGAGAAGCAGGTGATACTGGAATCCGACTTCGGTGGCTTCCCCTACGTGGGGCAGGGCACGATTGTCGATTCAAAGGATGGCGACTGGTACGGCATTATCTTCCAGGATAGGGGCGGCGTAGGGCGTGTGCTCACGGTGATGCCCTGCCGTTGGATAGACGGTTGGCCGATGCTTGGCGACGAGGAAGGGCGTGTGCCTCAGCGCGTCCGCCGCTTGGTGACCGGCGAGCCTGATATCCCCTTCGTGGTGAGTGACGATTTCGACAGTCCGAAATTAGATATCCATTGGCAATGGAACCATAACCCCATCGACAAGGCATGGTCGCTGACGGAGCGCCCCGGCTGCCTCCGCTTGAAGACAAGCCGTGTCGTGCCGACGCTCTTTGAGGCTCCTAACACGCTGACACAGCGCATGGAAGGTCCTGGTTGCTCGGCATACGTGGTGCTCGACCTCTCTCATTTGAAGGATGGCGACCGTGCTGGACTTGCCGCGTTCAACGGCGATTCCGGCATCCTCACCGTGCGGAAGGACGGCAAGAAGTTGTCGCTTACGATGACGGAAGAGTCGGTAAGCCTGACTGAGGCGGAGAAGCGCGTGACGGAGGTAAAGGCCAAGACGGTGGAGACCGTGCCGCTTCAGCAGCAGCGGATATGGCTGCGCATCGACGGCGACTTCCGTGCAGGCAGCGGCGGACGCATGGCAGGCCGCGACCTCGCCACTTTCTATTACAGCCTTGACGGTGAGGAGTGGACGAAGATAGGCTCTGACTACAAGATGATATTTGACTACCGCCGTTTCTTCATGGGTACGAAGTATGCCATTTTCTGCTACGCTACGAAGAAGGCGGGCGGCTACGTCGATGTGGAGGAATTCAAGTATAAGAAAGAACAATGAACCAAAGAGATATGATGAAAAGAGCATTCATGGTCTGCCTGACCTTCATGGGCATGGCAGTGACACTTCTCGCGGACACCGTGAAAAGTCCCGACGGGCGCATCGCCGTGGAACTGACGATGCAGAACGGCCGCCCGCACTACCAAGTAGCATACGATGGGCAGGAACTCGTGAAACCCTCCGCCCTCGGCGTGACCACCAACATGGGCGACTTCAGCAGTCGTTTGGAACTGAAAGATGTGGCGGTGCAGACCGTGAGGGACACTTACTCTCTGCGTAACATCAAGCAGAGCACCGTCAATTACGAGGCTACGGAGGCCGTTTGCCAGTACGAACAGGAGGGTAAGCACGTGATGGATATCATCTTCCGTGTGTCCAACCGCGACGTGGCATTCCGCTACCGACTCTATCCGCAAGGCCCGACGCGCGTCTGCGTGGTGGAAAGCGAGGCGAGCAGTTTTTGTCTGCCCGACGGTACGACCACCTTCCTCTGCCCCCAGTCGAAGCCGATGGGCGGTTTTGCACGCACCTCGCCGAGCTATGAGACACCTTATACTGCCGATGATGCCACAGGCAAGAACGGTTGGGGAGAGGGTTACACCTTCCCGTGCCTCTTCAAGACGGCGGGTGAGCAGTGGGTGCTCATCAGCGAGACAGGCGTGGACGGCGGTTATTGCGCCTCGCGCCTGCTGAACGAGCAGGGCGGAACGTACCGCCTCGGATTCCCGCAACAGGGAGAGAACAACGGCATCGGCTCCGTCACGCCCGCCATGTCGCTGCCCGGAGAGACCCCGTGGCGCACGCTCACGGTGGGCCCGTTGGCAAACATAGTGGAGACCACCGTGCCCTTCGACCTCGTGCAGCCGAAGTACAAGGCTTCGCAAGAATATGTCTATGGAAAGGGTTCGTGGAGCTGGATTATCGGCATGGACCCGAGTTGCAACTTCGACGAGCAGAAGCGATACATCGACTTCTCGGCGGCGATGGGTTATCAGAGCGTGCTTGTGGATGCGTTCTGGGACAGGCAGATAGGCTACGAGAAGATGGAGGAGCTTGCCCGCTACGGCAAGGAGAAGGGCGTGAGCCTCTACCTTTGGTACAACTCCAACGGTTCGTGGAACGATGCACCGCAGACGCCCATCGGTAAAATGAACAACTCACGCATCCGCCGCGAGGAGATGGCGTGGATGCAACGCGCCGGGATAAGGGGCATCAAGGTGGATTTCTTCGGTGGCGACAAGCAGACCACGATGCAGCTCTACGAGGACATCCTCGCCGATGCCAACGACTACGGACTGCTCTGCATCTTCCACGGCTGCACGCTGCCCCGTGGATGGGAGCGCATGTATCCCAACTATGCGGCGAGCGAGGCGGTGCTTGCCTCCGAGAATCTGCATTTCTCGCAAGGCTCATGTGATGCCGAGGCATACAACGCCTGTCTGCATCCTTTCATCCGTAACACGGTCGGCTCGATGGATTTCGGTGGCTCTGCACTTAACAAGTTCTATGGTTTCGATAATAAGCGTGGCACGCAGCGCCGCACATCCGATGTGTTTGCCCTTGCCACCGCCGTGCTTTTCCAGAGTGCCGTGCAGCACTTCGCGCTTGCGCCCAACAACCTGACCGACGCACCCGCATGGGCCATCGAGTTCATGAAGCAGGTGCCCACCACGTGGGACGAGGTGCGTTTCATCGACGGTTATCCCGGCAAGTACGTGATTTTCGCCCGTCGGAGCGGTAGCCAATGGTACGTGGCGGGTGTCAGTGCCGATGCGCAGCCCGTGAAAAAGACCGTCACTCTGCCGATGTTCGAGGTGGGAACGCAGCTGAATGTCTATGCCGACGATGCACAGTTGCAGGGCAGCGTGACCTCCGTGAAACTGAACAAGAAGCGGCAACTAACCGTTACGATACCCTGTAACGGTGGGTTAGTCATCACCCATTAAGTAGCGAAAAAGGCAGGAACCGGTCGTTCCTGCCTTTTCCATGATTTGTGCGGATGGGTTGCACAGGTTGTGCAGACTATTCGCACAAAGTGTGCAAATCATCCGCACAAGTTGTGCGAAGCATCTGCACACTTTGTTCCAATTATCCGCATAAAACTTGAAACAAATTCTTTGCTCCTATTTGCCCCCTTTGAAGTCATAGACGGAGGCATATCCGTCAAACTCCAAAGGCTGTTTATACCCTTGTTGGCGGAATATTTTCAGGATGTACTTCTGCTGTTCCTCAGTGAGCAGTTTATCTCCCCGGTTGTATCGGTAGTAGTTGGTGCGCCCACCAAGGTATTCCATCAGCGTGTAGCGCAAGTGCCCGTTGTCGCGTTGCAGCACGTCGGCAAACAGTTTCGAGAATCCCCATGCCATGCGCTTCGCCTCCGTCGTGCGAAACATCGGGCATTGCCCGTCCTCCCGCAAGGCCGTCGGATAGACGGCAGCGCCCCACAGCACATCCTCCGGCACATGCTGCGCCGCCAATGCCCGCAGGCATTCCTTCTGCTTCGGGCATTTCTTGTTGAAGCATAACTGGAATCCTTTCGGCACTCGGCTGAAATCAAAGTCTTTTTCCATATACGTTTTTTTATTGGTTTTCTATTGACAATGCCACCTTCTTTGGCAGTTTGCTTACCACCAACCGATAGGAAACCTCGATTTGTTCCTTGACGATAGCGTCGTCAAGGAGGTTGAGGTACAAGTCGTTCCAGTGGGTTTTGTTCATGTGATAGGCGGGACGGATGCCGTCATGCAGCTCGCGGAGCGAGGCACCCACATCGGGCGGCAGCTTCACGGCGACACGCGGCTCGGGCGCATCGAGCTGCATCAGCATGAACCACTTGCCGGCAATGCGCCAGCATATCCAGTCCTCGGCAAACAGTTCCTCCTTCACTTGCGCGTTGAGACTCAGCGCAAACTCTCTTACATCCTCTATGTTCATGGGTTCTTGATGCTTGCATTTGATGTTTTTCCCTTGTGCAGGGTGATGACTGCAATCTCTCCCGCCGCCCCGAAGCGGAAGGGGATGAGGCCGCTCATGCCCGCCGTGACGAAGAGTGTCTGACTGCCTTCGCGGTAGAGTCCGTACCATTCGGGTACGTGCAGGCTTATCGGCGACCAGTTGCCGAGCTTGAACTGCATGGCGTGGACATGGCCGCTGAGTGTCAGTTGGGCGTGACTCTCGGGCAGAATGCGGTGCCGCCATGAGTAGGGGTCGTGCTCGAGCATGATGATGAAATCATCGTCTGCCACACCTTTCAGCGTCTTGGGGATGTTGCCCTTGCGCGGGAAGCGCTTGCCGTTGCCGTCGTTCTCCATGCCCGCAATGATGATGCGTGCTGTGTCGCGGCGGATTGTGCGGTGCTCGTTACATAGGAGCGTCCATCCCAACTGCTGCTCCAAGCGGGCGAGCTCGCGGCAGTTGGCAGCCTTCTGCTGCTCGTCGCAGTTCACATACTCCGCATAGTCGTGGTTGCCCAACACGGAGAACACGCCGTCCTTTGCGCGGAGCGTGCTCAATAGTTGCTTGTGCTGCTGCACCTCCTGCGGACAGGCATTCTGCAAGTCGCCCGTAAAGACAATCATGTCAGGCTGCTGCGCATTGATGCTGTCGATGTCTCGTTGGAGGATATGGCTGCGGATTCCCGTGAGTGTGCCTACGTGGGCATCGGAAAAGTGTACGATGCGGTAACCGTCGAAAGCCTCGGGCAGGTCGGGCGACACGTAGTCGATATGCCTTACCTCCAACTTGCCGAAACCGACGAAAGCACCGTAGATGACGACATAAAGCACGAGCGGCACGGTGAGCAGTCCGAGCAAGTTACCGTAGTTGCTCCGTCTGTGGAGCAAGCGGCAGCACAACTTGCCGAGTGCGGAGCAAATCGAGAAAGTCCACTTCGGGATGACAAGCACGCCGAGCAGCAGAAGATAGACGAAAAGCACATCGGGATTGTCGGGAATGAAGTTGCGCTCCCTCCAGAGGAGCAAGGTATAGACCAACATTGCCACGGCAGGGAGCCACCAGACAATACGCTGCCACGGCGCAAAGCGGCGGCGGATGAATCCCCAGTCGATATATAAATAAGGTATGACGATGAGGAGGATGAACAGGTAAGGCGTTCTGGCTATCATTGGTCGGGATTCTCTACGAAGCCCTGATACTTCGGTTCGAGGGCTGACATGACTGAATCGTAAGCCTGTCGCATAGTCGCCTCCACGTTCTCCGTACCCTTGCCGACGGGATAGACGGCCTGATGGATGGTCAGCGTGAGCGGGTGCCAGTCGATGAAGTTGAATCCCCGCATACGGGGCAAAATGTCAAAAGAGCCGTTGATGGTGAGCGGCACGACGGGCAACTGCAGTTCGTCTGCCAGTGCGAAGGCACCTTTCTTGAAGTTCCCCATGTGCCCCGTGTATGTGCGTGCGCCCTCGGGGAACACCGTCACGCTGCATCCGTGCTTCAGGATCTCACGAGCGTCCTCGTAAGTCTTGCGCACCTTGCCGGGACTGCGCTTATCGACGAATATCTGGCGGGACTTTGCGCAAGCGTAGCCTACGAAAGGAATCTTGCGCAGTTGATACTTCATCATCCACTTGAAGTTTCTGCCGAGATAGCCGTAAATGAGGAAGATGTCGAAAGCGCCCTGATGGTTGGCCACGAACACGTAGCTCTGCCCTTTCTCCAGCAGTTCGCGCCCCTCCACCTTGACGGGTATCAGCAGGGATTTCAGAATCGTCCTCGCCCACCAGCGCCCGGGATAGTAGCCCCAGAAATGGCCATCGCCAAAAGTCATGCCCACGCCAATGATTACCGCCGTGAGGATTGTGGCGACGATGAGCACGGGAAGCCCGATGACTATCTGATATATCCTGTAGAGTATCTTCACGTTCAGTATTGGATTTGCGGGTATTTTCTCGTCCAGCCGTCCCACCTCAGTCTCAGTACGCCGAAGAAAGCCTCGCCGAAGATGCCACCCGACATCTTGCTGACTCCCTCGCGGCGGTTCACGAAGATGACGGACACCTCCTTGATTCGGAAACCAATCTTGTAGGCGGTGTACTTCATCTCTATCTGGAAGGCATAGCCCTTGAAGCGTATCTTGTCTAACTCGATGGTCTGCAGCACGCGGCGGCGGTAGCACTTGAAGCCCGCAGTCGTGTCGTGTATCTTGAAGCCGGTGACGAAGCGCACGTACTTGGAGGCGAAATAACTCATCAGAACCCTGCCGATGGGCCAGTTCACCACGTTTACGCCCGTCACGTAGCGTGAGCCGATAGCCACATCATAGCCCTCGTCGTGGCACGTGGCGTAGAGTCGTGGCAGGTCGTTAGGGTCGTGACTGAAATCCGCATCCATCTCGAAGATGTAGTCATAGTTCCGCTCAAGTGCCCATTTGAATCCCGCGATGTAAGCCGTACCAAGCCCCAACTTGCCTTCGCGCTCCATGAGGAACAGCCGGTCGGGGTAGTCTCGCCTGATGATTTCTTTCACGATGGCTCCCGTCTTGTCGGGCGAGCCGTCATCGACTACGAGGATATGGAAACATTTCGGCAGGGAAAACACGGCGTGGATAATCTTCCCGATGTTCTCCCTTTCGTTGTAAGTGGGTATGATTACAATGCTGTCGCTTTCGTGCATGACTTTTGTCTTTGTAGGTGCAAAGATAGTGATTATTGTTCATACGTGCGCATAAAGGCAATGAAAAAAACATTAAAATAGAACTCTTTGTACCCTTTGTGGATAAAAAGTCGTACCTTTGCGCCCGCTTCACGATGAATATACAGGAAGTAGAGAAGGTTTATGCCGGATTGCCGCAGGTGGCGGCGCTGGCTCAGGCGGTGGGAAAATCCTCGGTAAAGACGGTTTTCCTCGAGGGGTTATTAGGCTCTGCCGCGCCGATGCTGTTCGGCTGTCTTGCTGAAAAGTGCGCGTCGCGCCTGCTCTTCATCCTGCAAGATGCGGAGGAGGCGGGCTATTTCTACCACGACCTCACGCAGCTGTTAGGCGACCGTGATGTGCTGTTCTTCCCTTCAAGCTACCGCCGCGCCGTGAAATATGCCCAGCGCGACAGTGCCAACGAGATTCTCCGCACCGAGGTGCTTGCCCGTTTGTCTGTTCCCTCGCCTCTGCTCTATATTGTCACCTATCCAGAGGCGGTGGCGGAAATGGTGGTTTCCAAGCAGAGTTTCGACTCCCGCACGTTGGCGTTGGAGAAAGACCAGACCATCGGAATACCCGAGATAGAGAAGACGCTCCATGAGTTCGGCTTCCGCGAGGTGGACTATGTCTATGAGCCGGGGCAGTTTGCCCTGCGCGGTTCCATCCTTGATGTCTATTCATACAGTTGCGAATATCCGTACCGCATTGACTTCTTCGGCGATGATATCGACTCCATCCGCACTTTCGAGGTGGAGAACCAGCTCTCCAAAGAGCAGCGCGAGCGGATAGAGATTGTGCCGGAATTGGCGGTGGTAGCCGAGGACAAGGTGCCTTTCCTCTCGTTTGTGCCGAAAGACATCCTGTTGGTTACGAAAGACTACCTATATGTGCGCGATGCCATAGACCGCACTTATCAGGAAGGCTTTTCCTCGCAGGCACGCATGGAGCAGTTGGAGAGTGCTACGGAAATGGAGCGGCGCGAGATAGAAAAGCAGTTGCGCAAGGAGACGCAACTGATTACGGGCGCACGCTTTGCGGCGGATGCTGACGAGTTCCGACGTATCGAGTTCGGTCATAGACCCTCCTCCGTGCCGTCGGCCTCGCTCCGTTTCAACATCACTACGCAGCCCTTGTTCCACAAGAACTTCGACCTGCTGACCAAGGCGCTTGAGGACTATCTCCTGCAAGGCTATCAGATTTACATTCTCGCAGACAGTCAGAAGCAGAACGAGCGCCTCAAGGAGATATTCAGCGGCAAGGAGGGAACGGGCGGCTCGCCCTTGGTATTCACCCCCGTGGATAAGACGCTGCACGAAGGTTTCGCTGACAACGACCTGCGCATCTGCGTGTTTACCGACCACCAGATATTCGACCGTTTCCACAAATACAACTTGAAGAGCGACAAGGCGCGTAGCGGAAAGATGGCGCTGACGCTGAAAGAGATACAACAGTTTGAGGTGGGTGATTATGTGGTGCATGTGGATCACGGTGTCGGTAAGTTCGGCGGGTTGGTACGCATGCCGCAGGGTGACGGTTATCAGGAGATGATAAAAATCCTGTATCAGCACGGCGACAGCATCTATGTGTCCATCCACTCTTTATATAAGGTGTCGAAATACAAGTCGCAGGACAATGGTGAGGCGCCGCGCCTGTCGCATTTGGGCACGGGGCAATGGGAGCGACTGAAGGAGCGCACCAAGAAGCATATCAAGGATATAGCCCGCGACCTGATAAGACTCTATGCCAAACGCCGCCGCGAAAAGGGGTTTGCGTTTAGTCACGACAGTTACTTGCAGCACGCATTGGAGGCAAGTTTTCTCTATGAGGACACGCCAGACCAGTTGAAAGCCACACAGGATGTGAAGGCAGACATGGAGCGCGCCCGCCCGATGGACAGGCTCGTCTGCGGTGATGTGGGTTTCGGAAAGACGGAAGTGGCGGTGCGCGCAGCCTTCAAGGCGGCTTGCGACGGGAAGCAGGTGGCGGTGCTCGTGCCGACGACCGTGCTTGCCTATCAGCACTTTCACACCTTCTCTGGCCGTCTGAAGGATATGCCCGTTAGGGTGGATTACTTGACGCGCGCCCGCACGGCAAAGCAGACCACCGCCGTACTGAAGGACTTGGCAGAGGGAAAGATAGACATTCTCATCGGTACGCAAAAACTTATCGGCAAGTCGGTGAAGTTCAAGGACCTCGGACTACTCATCATTGACGAGGAGCAGAAGTTCGGTGTCAGCACAAAGGAAAAGCTCCGTCAGATGAAGTCCAACGTGGATACGCTGACGATGTCCGCCACGCCCATTCCCCGCACTTTGCAGTTCTCCCTTGTGGGTGCGCGCGATTTGAGCGTCATCCAGACCCCGCCGCCCAACCGCTATCCCATCCAGACGGAGATTCACACCTTTGGTGCGGAGATTATCACGGATGCCATCAACTTTGAGATGTCGCGCAACGGGCAGGTGTATTTTGTGAACAACCGCATCAGCGAACTGCAACATCTGTCGGAACTCATACACAAGTATATCCCCGATGCCCGCATAGCCATCGGTCACGGACAGATGAAGCCCGAGGAATTGGAGCAGATTATCCTGGATTTCTCCAACTACGACTACGACATACTGCTCTCCACCACCATCGTGGAGAACGGCATCGACATCCCGAATGCCAATACCATCATCATCAACGGAGCGCATAACTTCGGGCTTTCCGACCTGCATCAGATGCGCGGGCGCGTGGGGCGTGGCAATCGAAAGGCGTTCTGTTATCTGTTGGCTCCGCCTTTGGCAGCTCTCAATCCTGAGTCGCGTCGGCGGTTGGAGGCGCTTGAGAACTTCTCCGACCTCGGCAGTGGCATCAACATCGCCATGCAGGACTTGGATATCCGAGGGGCGGGCAACCTGCTCGGAGCCGAGCAGAGCGGATTCATCTCCGACCTCGGTTATGAGACCTACCAGAAGATTCTCAGTCAGGCGATGGCAGAGCTGCGCAACGAGGAGCCGGAATTTACGGCAGACAGGCAGAAGGAAGCGAAAGATGCTGCCGACGCCCGCACTATGGCACTTAATCCGCAGATGAGTTTCGTGGATGACTGCGCCCTCGAGTCGGATATTGAAATGTACTTCCCCGACCAGTATGTCCCCAATGACTCCGAGCGTATGCTGCTCTACCGGGAGCTTGACAACCTTGCCAACAGCACGAACCTTGACCTTGCGCTGACTGCCTATCGGAGCAGACTGACCGACCGCTTCGGGAAAATCCCCGCTGTGGCAGAGGAACTCATCAACGTGGTGCCGCTCAGAGTGGCCTGCAAGCAGCTCGGCATCGAGAAGGTGATGCTGAAACAGCAGCGGATGTATCTTTATTTCGTCAGCAATACCGAGAGTCCTTATTACCAGAGCGAAGCCTTCGGACGGGTGCTTGAATATGCCGCCAAGAACGTGCGCAACTGCATCTTGCGGGAGCAGGGTGGGAAACGCTCGATGGTTGTTGCGGACATAACATCCGTAGAAGACGCGCTGACAATATGTCGTGCAATTCTGACAAACTGACACTTAAAATCCCCTTGGCATCTTTCTTGCTTAATACTAAGTGAAAGCCGCTCACAAAACGGGCGGTTAGAAAAGAAAACATTAGTATTAACAGTTTTATAAATAAAATTAGGAGGAAAGATTATGATGCCAGTAATGAGAACAAACAGTTGGATTCCAAGCGTGTTTAACAGCTTCTTTGACACGGAGCTTATGCCGAAGGTGAACGCCACGGCTCCCGCCATCAACGTGAAGGAGAGCGACAAGGCCTATACCGTAGAGTTGGCTGCACCGGGCATGAAGAAGGAGGACTTCAACGTAAACATCAACGACGAGGGCAACCTCATCGTAAAGATGGAGAGCAAGAACGAGAAGAAAGAGGAGGACAAGACCGCCCGCTACCTGCGCCGCGAGTTCTCTTACACCAAGTTCGAGCAGACGCTGATTCTGCCGGATGATGTCAATAAGGAACTGATTGCCGCAAAGGTGGAGAACGGAGTGCTCACCGTAGAGCTTCCGAAGCTCGTTGAGGAAAAGGCAAAGGTTTCACGCCAGATAGACATCGCGTAGCCTTGCGGTAACATGAAAAGCGCGTGGAGGGGATTTCCTTCCACGCGCTTCTTTTTTATGGATTGCCTTATCCTAATTCCGAGAGGTTCTTGGCAATCTCCTCGTCCGTGATGGTGTAGTTCTGGAGGTCGCCGTTGATGTATTGGTCGTAGGCGGTCATATCAATGAGACCGTGACCTGAGAGGTTGAAGAGAATAACCTTTTCCTCGCCTGTCTCCTTGCATTTCTTCGCCTCGCGGATGGCTGCTGCAATGGCATGGCTGCTCTCGGGAGCGGGGATGATGCCTTCCGTCTGTGCGAAGAGCATACCTGCCTCGAAGGTTTCCAACTGCGGGATGTCCATACCTTTCATCAGTCCGTCCTTGATAAGTTGCGACACAATGACGCCTGCTCCGTGGTAGCGGAGACCACCCGCATGGATGTTGCTCGGCTTGAAGTTATGGCCGAGTGTGTACATCGGGAGGAGCGGGGTGTAACCTGCCTCGTCACCGAAGTCCAAACGGAACTCACCGCGGGTCAGTTTCGGACAGCTATCAGGCTCTGCGGCAATGAATTCGGTCTTCTTGCCGTCGCGGAGGTTATGGCGCATGAACGGGAAAGCGATACCGCCGAAGTTGGAGCCACCGCCGAAGCAACCGATGACGATGTCGGGATATTCCCCTGCCATAGCCATCTGCTTCTCTGCTTCCAAACCGATGATGGTCTGGTGCAAGCCCACATGATTGAGCACAGAACCGAGTACATACTTGCAGTTTGGCGTAGTGGTGGCAAGTTCGACAGCCTCAGAGATAGCAGTACCGAGCGAGCCGGAATGTGTCGGGTCTTTGGTCAGAATATCCTTGCCCGCGCGGGTGGACATGGAGGGAGAGCCGGTCACGGCAGCCCCGAAGGTGCGCATGATACTGGAGCGGTAAGGCTTCTGCTGCATGGAAATCTTCACCTGATAGACGGCGCAATCGAGTCCGAATATCTTGGCGGCATAGGAAAGGGCAGCTCCCCATTGACCGGCACCCGTCTCGGTGGTCACATTGGTCGTGCCTTCTTCCTTTGCGTAGTAGCATTGGGGGAGGGCAGAGTTTATCTTGTGCGACCCGAGCGGATTGGTGGATTCGTTCTTGAAATAGATGTGCGCGGGTGTGCCGAGTGCCTCTTCAAGGGCATAGGCACGCACTAACGGAGTAGAGCGGTAGTATTTGTATTTCTCAAGCACGGGTTCCGGGATGTCTATCCATGCGTGTTCGGTGTCCAACTCCTGTACGCAGCACTCACGCGGGAATATGTGTGCAAGGTCTTCCACGCCGAGGGGCTGTTTCGTACCCGGATGGATAGGTGGCATCGGCTTGTTGGGCATATCTGCCTGAATGTTATACCACTGTGTTGGGATTTCGCTCTCTTGGAGGATGAATCTTTTCTGTTTAGCCATAATATTTGATGTTTTAGAATATGTCATTCCGCGTGCAAAGATAATAAATTTTGCTTACTTTATTCCCTTCATGGATAAAAAACTGTAACTTTGCAGCCGATATGATAATCATATTGACGATTTTGGCGTACTTTTCCCTTCTGTTTGTCATCAGCAGGGTGACGGGACGGAAAGCGACGAACGCAACTTTCTTTCATGCGGACAGGAAATCACCGTGGTATATGGTGGCGTTCGGCATGGTGGGGGCAAGTGTTTCGGGCGTGACATTCGTGTCGGTACCGGGCATGGTTACGCGCACCGATATGACCTATATGCAGACTTGCTTGGGTTTCATTCCCGGTTATTTCGCGGTGGCATTCCTATTGCTTCCGCTTTATTATCGGCTTCGGTTGCCCACGATTTACGCCTATCTCGGACAAAGGTTGGGCGTGAGAGCGTATAAGACGGGCGCGTCTTTCTTCCTTTTGTCGAAGATGACGGGTGCTGTGGTGCGGTTTTATGTGGTCTGTATGATTCTTCAGCAGTTTGTCCTTGATGCGGTGGGTGTACCTTTTGCCCTGACGGTGACTTGTATGGTGGGGCTGATTTGGCTCTATACGAGGCAGGGAGGCATCAAGACATTGGTGTGGACGGACACTTTTCAGACGCTTTGCCTCTTCAGTGCGCTACTCCTTATTATATATAAGGTGATGGGTGAGATGGATATGACGGTGGTGGAGGCAGTCCGTGCGATTGCTGCGGATGAGCATAGCCGTATGTTCGTTTTTGACGATTGGGTTTCCAAGCAGAACTTCTGGAAGCAGTTTCTCAGTGGTATGTTCATCGTGGTGGTGATGACTGGCCTTGATCAGGATATGATGCAGAAGAACCTGACATGCAAGACATTGGGTGAGGCGAGGAAAGATATGTGTACGTATGGCGTGGCGTTTGTGCCTGCCAACTTGCTATTCCTCTCGCTTGGCATACTGTTGGTGATGCTGGCACAGGCGAAGGGCACTCCTGTCGCTTTAGGCGATGCACTCTTGCCGTCGTATGTGCAAACGAGCGGACTGTCTGTTGTCATTCCTTTCACGATAGGTCTTGTGGCTGCCTCTTTCTCCAGTGCGGATTCTGCCCTTACCTCCCTGACCACAAGCTATTGTGTGGATATACGGGGCAAGGCTGGTGATGAGCGGTTGAGGAAACGGGCGCACATGGGGATGAGTCTTTTGTTTGTGCTTCTGATATTGCTGTTCAGGATGCTGAATTCCACCAGTATGATTGATGCCATCTACGTGATGTGCGGCTATACTTATGGGCCGCTTTTGGGACTTTTTGCCTTTGGCATGCTGACCAAAAGGAAACCGAATGACCGCCACGTGCCTTATATATGCGTGGCATCGCCCTTGTTATGCTGGATGATTGACTTATTGGTATCCCAATACACGGGTTACCAATTCGGGTACGAACTACTGATGCTTAATGGCTTGCTAACCTTCACGGGGCTGCAGGTTTCCACTTGTCTCCGGGAATTTTAGGGGGGGGTAATTCTCTCGAGGAATTCTTTCGGCTGCATCCCGAATTGCTTCTTGAAGCAAGTGGAGAAGTAGCGCGGGTCATGGAATCCTACGCGATAGGCGAGGTCGCTGACGCGGATGCTCGGATCTTCCTCTGCGATGCGCTTTGCCTCTTTCAGACGGATGTCGCGGATGAATGCCGATACATTCATGCCCGTGATGGAGCGCAACTTATTATATAAGGTGGAAGAACTGGAGCCCATATCTGCGGCGAGTGCCTCGCGGTCATAGCTTTCGTCGTCCAAATGAGCGTGAACGAATCCCAATGCACGACTAAGGAATTCTTCGTCGGGAGAAGAGGCTTTCGCGACTTTCTGCCGCGTCTCTTCCATCGTCTGCTGACTGTATTCGCTCTGTATTCGCTTGCGGTTTTCGATGATATTGTCAATGCGCAGTTTCAGGTCGCCCAATCGGAAAGGCTTGGTCAGGAATTCGTCTGCTCCCACGCGCAATGCCTCTTGCATATCTTCTTCCTGTGTCCTTGCAGTCAGCAGGATGATGGGCAGATGGTGGTAGTTCGCATCCTCCTTGACTCGTTTGGTCAGCTCATATCCGTTCATTTCCGGCATCATCACATCGGAAATGATGAGGTCGAGGTCTTTTTGATGGACAATCTCAAGTGCCTTGGCACCATTGCCCGCCGTATAGATGCGGTAATAGGGCTTCAGCAGCTGTTTCATCATCAGCAACAGCTCGATGTTGTCTTCCACAATCAGCAGTTTGTAGCTTTCCTCGTCGATGTTGCCCTCGTCTTCCAGTTCCTCATCGCTATCGGGGATGATTGTATCGAAGTCGATGATGGAGTTCTTGGGAATGTTGAGGTCAATCTTATGCTGCTCGTCTCTTTGCTCTGGCGTGAATGCTTCTTTGAAGATGGGCAGCGTGACGATGAAGGTTGTACCTTTGCCTTCCTCGCTCTCGCAATCTATCGTACCGTTGTGCAGAAAGACAAGATCGCGTGTCAATGCAAGTCCCAAGCCCGTTCCGATAGTCTGGTGATGCCGGTAGTCGCCATCCTGGAATCGCTGATAGAGCTTCTTCAATTTTGCTTTCGAGATACCGCTTCCGTTGTCTTGCACCTTGATGCGCACATGGTCGAAAGTGGCATTGGTTTCCGCCAGAATGGATACCTCACCCTCTACATCCGAGTATTTCGCGGCATTCGACAGGAGATTATAGATGATTTTATCGATTTTATCGGTGTCAATCCATCCCATCATGCTCTCCGGTTTGCACTCTATGACAAACTTCATCCGTTTTTTATGAATCAACGGCTCTAAGCATTCCGCCGTCTCGCGGATGTATTTCATCACGTCTCCGTTAGCCACGAGCAGTTTCAGTTCTCCCGCCTGTGACTTGCTGGTCTCCAAAATCTGCTGAAGCAGGCGCACCATTCGCTGGATGTTCAACTGCATCAGGTCGTAATCGCGCCCGTATTTGGGCTCATCTTCCCGCAACTTGTCTATCGAGGCGGATATGACGGTCAGCGGGGTGAGCAGTTCGTGGGTGATATTTGTAAATATGGAACTCATACGCAGGCGCGCCTGAATGCGCATGCTACGCAGGTAAGTCTTTCTGCCCGCAACTGCGAGCCCGAGGACTATTGCCAACAGGAAAACGATGCCTATAATGTGTGAGTTCACGTTTTAAGTTTCTTGTTTTCGAATGCAAAGATATTGCTTTTTTTCGAAATATTCTTCGCTCTGGAGCGGAAAAACGAACAAAATGACACACGAAATGTTTAAAATGCGTGATTTTTAGTGGAGAATATGTGATTTAGCGCATTTTAAACATCAAAAAACGCACTTTGAACATGCTTCCGGATTTCTTGCCGTACTTTTGCACCAGCATTAAGATTTTAATGGTTAAGGTTTATGGTTGATTAATTTAGTTTTTTAAGTAAGTAGGAAAAGGCTCGTTGGGAAACGGGCCTTCTTCTTTTTTATTCTGCCCAATGAAATTTTATCCTCCCTTTGTATATAATTAATGTACGCGCGCGTGTACGATTTTAGGCTCGACGATGCGTCATTTTGTGCTCCGTCGTGCAACTCTGGAGCACAAATTGAGCAACTGTGAAGCACAAAATGAGACATCGCGGAGCACAAAATGGCGCACTGCGGAGCACAAAATGAGGTGTCGTCGAGCTGAGAGTGATTTTTTGCTATATGCAATGGAATTTATTTGATGGTTTCTGCCAGATGTAATCCGCAATAGACGGCGAGAAGACCGACAGCCACACTGCTCCCAACATATACGGAAGCCCAGACCACATCTCCGCTCTTCAGCATGTTGAACGACTCGTTGGCGAATGTGCTGAAAGTGGTAAAACCGCCACAGAAACCCGTCACGAACAATAATTTCATCTCCGGCGACAATGCCCCTCGGTTGAAGAAGCCCGTCAGCAGCCCAATCAGCAGCGAACCGAGAATATTCACCGCAAATGTTCCCCACGGAAAGGAGGTTGCCACCATCTTGGAGACAAGATACCGCCCCACGGAGCCTAGGGCACCGCCTGCGGCAACAAACAAGATTTCACGCATTACTATGTTCATGACATCATATTGAATACGGGCGCAAAATTATATGATTCTGCTGGAACAGCAAATAATTGAGCGAAAATAATAGTGTTAAAAAAGTGTAAGAATAGGGCGCTTTCTTCGCTATTGAGGCAGAAAGCAACTATCTTTGCCAAAGATTTTTTAACTTTGAACCTATACGATGATGAAAAACAGAAAATTGAGCAAGTATTGTGTCCTGTTGACATCAGTGTTTTTAACGATGTCATGTGAGAAAATGCCTATGGGTGAACCAGCGGTGAAAGAAGAACCTGCCAACGTGGTGATGTGGGTCAGCAGCTTTGAACAAGTGCCTTTCGCGACGTTCACCCGAGCCGCGGAATTATCGGATATCAGCACCCGGATGAATTTCGCCATTTACGATGAAACGGGTGTGCGCGTGAAGCAGATTAATCAGAAGTTGGGCGATGCGGATTATGGTGTGGTGCGCCTTATGTTGGCGGAAGGAAGCTATTCTATCGCTGCGGTGGCGCATAGTAGCAACGGAAATCCCACGATGACCGATGTCAATAAGATAAAGTTCACCAACGCGCAGGGCTATACCGACACATTCAGCTATTTCGGCACTTTCGTGGTGGGCGAGGAAGGCGTGGAAAAGCAGCTTCCGCTGACGCGCGTAGTGGCTAAGATTCGCTTTATGGTAGATGAGCCTATTCCTGTGGGCACGACGCAAATACAGTTTTACTATACGGGAGGGGCTGGTACTTATTCCGCCGTTACGGGTTATGGCACGGTGCAGTCCAAGCAGACTACCAATATTGACGTTACAGGCTCTGAGCGTGAGTTTGAGATTTATACCATTCCTCATGCCGAGCGCGACACCTTGGAAGTAAAGGTGACCACCCATAATGCCAACACTGATGTGCTGACAGAGAAAACCATCGTGGACATCCCCATTCAGCGTAACCGCATTACCATTTGCCACGGCAGCCTATTCGATGAGGCTGCTGCCGGCTCTCGTTCCAACTCTTTCACGGTCACGGTGGATGATACTTGGCTGAGTGATGACCTCACGCATGATTTCTGACCCCGGATTTTCCTGCCAAAGTTTGGCATATTGTCGGGAAATGTGTACTTTTGCACTTTCATAAGCAAAGGCTATACGATGATGGACAGGAAGGAAGTGAGCAAGGTGTTGCGTAGAAACGTGGCAGCCTTGTCGAAGCATACAGAAAAAGAACTGAGTATGATGCCGGCGACGGAGGCACCTCTGCCATCGGTGGAGGATGTGAGGGAAATCGTGGCATTGGTGAAGAAAATCGTATTCACGGACTATTTCCACAAGCGGCTGCCTGACGAAGAGATACGCTCGTATCACATCGGCGTACACATGGAGGATTTGTTCAGGCTGTTGCGCGTGCAGATAGCGCGCGGATTGCAGTTTTGTGAGGAATGCGATGACGACGATGTGTTCGGGCGTGCGGAGGAGATGGCGTTGCACTTCATTGACGGGCTGCCGGAGATTAAGCGGCTGCTGTTTACGGATGTGGAGGCGATGTTTGACAATGACCCTGCGGCACGAAACTACGGGGAAGTGATATTCAGCTATCCGTCGGTGAATGCGATGACGCACTATCGGGTCGCCCACATGCTACATCAGATGAATGTGCCCGTCATTCCACGCATCATCACCGAGCAGGCACATTCAAAGACGGGGATAGACATCCATCCGGGGGCAGAGATAGGGGAGTTCTTCTCAATAGACCACGGCACGGGTGTGGTGATTGGTGAGACGGCTATTATAGGCAGTCACGTGTCACTCTATCAGGGTGTTACGCTCGGTGCAAAGAGTTTCAAGTATGATGAAGACGGAAAGATGCTGAACTTCCCGAGGCATCCTATTATAGAAGACTATGTGACCATCTATTCAAATGCTTCTGTGCTTGGGCGCATCACCATTGGGCGAGGCTCAGTGATAGGTGGCAACTTGTGGCTGACGCACGATGTGCCGCCTAACTCACGGATTCTGCAATCCAAGGCAGTGGATGTTGGCTACCAAGGGGGACTTGGCATCTGAAACAAGGGCGCGAATATGCATAGAATATATGCAAATGTCAATCAGCCGCCTTTTTCCCAAACTCAGGGTCAATCTTCAGCAGGGAAGAAACGATGAACGTGAGTGAGCAAGCCGCCACGACGATGATAAAGAAAGTCTGGTAGCCCACAGTCTCCTGCAACGCACCGGCAAATAGCCCGGGAATCATCATGGAAAGTGCCATCAGTGCCGTACATAGCGCGTAGTGGGCGGTCTTATGCTCTCCCTGACTATAATAAATAAGGTATAGCATATAGGCAGAGAATCCGAATCCGTAGCCGAATTGCTCTATGAACACGCATACGTTGATGATGCCAAGATTCTGCGGGAGGGCGTAGGCGAGATAGACATAGACGAGGTCGGGCAAGGTGATTGCGCATACCATCGGCCACAGCCACCGCTTCAATCCATCCCTGCTTGCGGCGATACCGCCGAGTATGCCGCCGAGTGTCAATGCGATGACGCCCACCGTACCCTGCACAAAACCATATTCAGCAGGCGAGAGTCCAAGTCCGCCCTTGTTCTGCGCATCAATGAGAAATAGCGCACTGACTTTGGCAAGCAAGCCTTCAGGCATACGGTAGAAGAGCATGAAACAGATGCCTGTCCATACCTGCGGCTTCTGGAAGAACGTCACGATAGTGTGCCGTAATTGCGAGTTGGTTGCTTGTTCCTTATTTTCCTTCTCTGGGCGCGGAAGGATGTAATGATGCCATAGCCAGAAGGCAATGAAAAGTCCTGCCATACCATAGAACATCAGACTCCAGGAGTATCTTACGTTGCGGGTGATGACCTCAAGATTGCCGGCAAGCATCACTAATAAGCCTTGACCGAAGATGGTCGCGATGCGATAGAATGTGGAGCGAATACCCACGAAATATGCCTGACGATGCTGGCTGAGGCCCAACATATAAAAGCCATCTGCCGCAATATCGTGGGTGGCGCTTGAAAAAGCCATCAGCCAAAAGAATGCAAGTGTGCCTTGCAGCCAATAGGGACTGGGAATCGTAAATGCTACTCCGCCGAATGCTGCACCGATAAGCAATTGCATCGTGACAATCCACCATCGCTTGGTTTTGATGACATCCACGAAGGGCCCCCATAGTGGCTTGATGACCCATGGCAAGTAGAGCCATGACGTATAGAGGGTGATATCGGTGTTGGAAAGTCCGAGTCGCTTATACATAATCAGCGAAATGGTCATCACCGCCACATAGGGCAGACCCTCGGCAAAGTATAGTGTGGGAACCCAAGCCCACGGGCTTCTTCTCTTACTCATAGATTTTCTGGATTTCCGCTCCCCTATAATAGTAAAGGAGAATTTCGTCATACTTCTTTCCCTGCTCACCCATAACGGCCGCACCTATCTGACACAATCCTACACCATGCCCCCAACCGCGTCCATAAAAAATGAAACTACCGTCGCGCTTTTCCACATCAAAAGCGGAACTATAGAGATGGGTCTCGCTGAGTGTGCGGCGAATCTCGAGTTCCTTGCCGATGGTAAATGTCTTCTTTGTTCCTACAATCTTCAGTTTCCAGATACGCCCGCTCTTGCCACGCTCTAATGGAATAAGGTCGATAATATCCCCCATATCCTCCTTGAGTTTTTGGGAGATGAGCGCAGACAATTCTTTTTGCGTGTAAGCGACCTCCCAGCGGTAGAAATCGTGCGTTTCCTGATCGTAGTCATTCAATATCTGCGAAAGGACGTGCTTGTCGTTGGTGTTGCAATAAGGGTCGTGGAAGGAAACAAGATAAGGCTTGGGCGAATCTTCCCAACAATACTGAAATTCCTCCGTCTGCCCACCGCAGCATTTCGAGAAACGGGTGTCGCAAATTTCATTGTCGTATGTAAGTATCTGCCCGCGTGTCGCATCAATCGCCTGCTCCACCGCAGGGTTATTCACGCGGGTGATACCCTGATAACGCTGACAATGATCATCCGCGCAGACATCAAAAATGGTGTGGTCTTCGCGGTCATACCACCGAATCATCTCATCGTCATTCTTGGCGAAAGAAAAGAAATGATTCTGACCGTCATCAAGTTTGCGGCGCTTCTCCATTTGAGCCAGTAGCCACGAGCGGGAAATGACGGCGTGCGCTTTAAGCAGTTCAAGGGATGACGTGGCTTTCATTTCGCTGGAAATGACACTCGTCAGATATTTCTCAACAGGCAACTCGTTGATGGCAACAATCTTATCCGCCTCCACCGTAAGCCGGAGCGTGCCTTCAAAGGTCAGCTTTTCCTGACGTTCCCAATGGAAATCAATGCCGATGGTGACATCGTTCAGCGAAAACGAAGCCTCGTCAGACTGAGGGCTGAAAGTAAGTTCGTGATATTGATTGCCGCTCCAAAGGATGCTCCCCTCTGCGAGCGTAACGGTCTGCTTGCCTGTGATAATCTCGCCCTTGGCACCGTAATCTCCGTTGAGTTCAAACGTAATCTCCTGCGCGCGAAGAATACCCACCGTCACCGTTGGCTCCTTGCTGTTGGTTATCGAGCACACGGCAGCCTCTGCCTTGGCATTGTTGGCTTTCAGCCGTTCGATAACCTGTTGTTGCTCCGTTCGGGTGATCGCTACTTCCTGCAAGATTCCGAGTGCCGTTTGTGGTGTGATGCGCTCGAAGTCTTTTTGGCGCGGCGTGATGAGCAACCCTGCCATATCCAATGCTCCGGGACTTATCAGATATTGGTTATCGCCCTCTGCATCATAGCATTCAGGGCGATGCTTGCGGCGCGGGAAGACTACGGAGAGATATTCATCCCCATTACGCCAACCGACGATGTTCATCATCGGCTCGGTATCATCATCCTGCATCGGAAGTGCCTCGTAGAGCCGGCGGAATAATTGTTCACCACCATATTCAGAACGGCTGCGGATAAGGAAGGCGGGGCAGGGATATTCTTCAATCAGCGAAATATCCTCCTCGTCGTTGAGGCTGACAAGCGGGGTCAGACTGCGATTCAACCGCATCCAAGCCTGCTGCAAGGGTAATATCCCGCTTGTGCCAGCTTGGAAATGAGCGTGGTCAGGAGCCGATGCACCGCATTTAGGCCCGTTGTAGAACACCATGAGTTCAGGGTAGGCTTCAAGCAATTTATGTATCTCACCGTATGCTTCATAAATGCGCTGAGGCTCATGCCTGAGCGAGGGGATTGTGAAGTGCATAGGCAGAATGGGGAAGGGATTGACCAAAAGCTCATACTTGTTGTCAATCACCCGCTTCATCTGCTCCTTTGGGCGATTCTGCTCGCAGAGGAAACAGGGTCGCTCACCAATCGTCTGCTTGTCTATTTTCGCGCCGGTGGAGACAATACGCGCGGGATTCCATTGGACAATCATCGTTGAAGCCGTCCCAATGGGTAATTCACGCGTCTGCACGCTCCGAAGTTCCTGATAGCGAGTCCTGGCAGCCTCCCACTTGTCCAATTGCCGGTTGAAGAAGCGGCGCAAAGACTGGTCGTGCGTATCTTCCTGCCAATCCTGCAACATCCGCTGACGGGCAAGCACCTCAAGCGTGCGCAAGCGGTCTTTATAAAGGTTGTTGGCGTTGATTTTCTCGATGGATAGTGCCGCATCACTATTGCCTCCCCAACGCCGGCATAGATATAGTTCCGTAAAGATGCGCCCGATGCGATAATTGCGGGAGAAGATAAGCCCGGCAGCATAGTCCTCGCCATATGAAGTGTTAGGCAACTGAATCTGACGGAGCAGGGGGGTGAAGAAAGCACGCGGTGCGCCCAACCCATTGATACGCAGGGCGTTGTTAGGCCCGTTCTCGTCAGTCCATTCCTTATGGTCTATCAAGCCTGGTGGCAACGTGTTCAACTCAAAGTCGCACATACGATACGAGCCGATGACCATAGCCGCCCCTTGTTTATAGAAGGCATCAACTACCTGTTGCAAAGTCTTGGGAGAGGAATAGAGGTCATCGGAATCCAATTGCACGGCGAAGCGACCGCATCGGTCGTCATTGACGGCAACATTCCAACAGCCTCCGATGCCCAAGTCAGTGCGCTCAGGGATGATGTGAATCAACCGCTCATCGTGAATGCTTCTCAGCAGATTAGTCGTCTCATCCGTGGAGTGGTTATCCACCACGATGACATTGAACTTGAACGCCGTTTTCTGCCCTAATGCGCTATTAACCGCATCAAGGATAGTCTTCTCACGGTTATAGACGGGGATGATAACAGATGCCTCGTTTTCAAACTCTTGCTCGTTAAAGTCAATAAGATGGCATCTTGTTGCGTCAATCAGGCACTTTATTTCGCTAAGATGCCATGTTATTGCGTGCTCCATCTCTATCTGTACTTCACGGTTGGCAGGATTGACATAATCGAATTGCTTTACGCCCGAGGCACGAGAGTCGGTTTCCTCCTCAGTATAGAGTTTTTCGTTGATATGAAATATCTCGCCATTCCTGCTGAGAAAGAGCCGAAGGGCGTAAAGCCCCGCGTGGCGATAGTCCTGTCCATCGGCTTGCGAGGCGGCAAAGGCGTGAAGCAGGGAGGTCTTGATGAGCAGCAGGGAACCGAAGTCAAAATCATCGCGAAGGCTACCAAGTTGATAGTCAATCACAGGGTGGTCTTTCCTTTGCTCTCCTACCATGTCATAATGGTCTGCATAGACCATAGCGGCATCGGAATCTCTTGCCACCCGCAACATGCGCTCCAAAGCCCCTTCGCCCAAGATGATTTGCGACGGTTTTGTCTGCAACAGCACGTAGTCTGCCGTTGCATTCTCTGCAATCTTCATCATCGTGGCACTGCTTGTCAGGCTCTCCACGGCAATCTGACGATGGACGGGCCATGCGTCGTCGCTATCAGAAATCTCGGAAACCAACAGGAATATATTTTGGATGGTCTTGCTTCTTTGGAACTGACTTGCGGCTTTCTTTACGGTCAGAAAACGCTCGCATGGCAGGAAGCAATCGATTTTCTCTCTCATATAGATGTGTTCTGCTGTTTATTGCAGCGCAAATTTCGCAATATTTTCCGAGAATACCAAATATTTGCGTATTTTTTCCTACCTTTGCAACCAAAAAGAAAATGGGCGACATGAAAAGGCCGTTGCTTGGAATGACGCTTGACGAGCTGAAGACGGTTGTGAAAGAGTTGGGGATGCCCCAGTTCACCGCAAGTCAGATGGCTCGTTGGATTTATCAGCGGCACGTGAGGAGCATTGACGAGATGACGAACATCTCGAAGGCTAACCGCGAGCGGCTGAAGGAGTCTTTTTGTGTCGGGGCGATGGAACCCATTGACTGCCAGCGTAGTGTGGATGGTACGGTCAAGTATCTTTTCCCTACGGCGGGCGGCAAGTTTGTGGAGACGGTGTATATTCCTGACCACGACCGTGCAACGCTTTGCGTGAGTTGCCAAGTGGGGTGCAAGATGAATTGCCTGTTTTGTCAGACGGGCAAACAGGGCTTTGAGGGCAACCTGACTGCTACCAACATCCTCAACCAAATCTACGCATTGCCCGAGAGTGATACATTGACGAACATCGTCTTCATGGGACAGGGTGAGCCGATGGATAATCTCGACCAAGTGTTGCGCGCCACGCAACTACTGACTTCGGCAGACGGCTATGCGTGGAGCCCCAAGCGCATCACGGTGAGCAGCGTCGGCATCAAGGGCAAGTTGAAGCGCTTTCTTGATGAGAGTGAGTGCCATGTGGCGATATCAATGCACACACCGCTGCCGGAACAACGCAGCCAACTGATGCCCGCTGAGCGGCAGATGTCAATCACGGAAATCGTGGAGTTGCTGAAACAATATGACTTCACGCATCAGCGCCGCATATCGTTTGAATACATCTGCTTTGCGGGATTGAATGACACGACGATGCACGCGAGGGAAATCGTCAAGTTGCTAAAAGGCTTAGAGTGCAGGGTAAACCTGATTCGCTTCCACGAGATACCCGATGTGAATCTGCCGGGAGCCGATGAAAAGCGGATGGAGGCGTTGCGCGACTATCTGACCGCCCACGGTGTGTTCACCACGATACGCGCCAGTAGGGGGGAGGATATTTTTGCAGCTTGTGGATTGCTGTCCACGGCAAAGAAATTGGAAATAGAAAACTAACGAGATATGGAAGACAGAAAAATACGCGTGGCCATCACGCATGGTGATACGAATGGTATCGGGTATGAAGTCATCATGAAGATCTTTGAGGATCCGACGATGCTCGAACTATGCACACCTATTATATATGGTTCTCCGAAAGTAGCAGCCTATCATCGTAAGACGCTCGACTTGCAGACGCAGTTCAGCATCATCAATGATGCAGAGGAGGCGCGTGAGGGTCGGGTGAACCTGCTGGCAACCTTTGAGGAAGAGGTGAAGGTGGATTTAGGCATACCGACCGATGAATCCCACGAAGCAGCCCGCAAGGCAGTTGCCCGTGCCAAGGAGGATATGCAGAAGGGGCTTTACGATGTGCTCGTCATGGCGCCCACGAAACCCAACGGTGTGCCTGCCAGAGAAGATCAGAGCCTTTTGGTGATGGTCAGCGATATGGTACGCATAGGTTTGGTGACGCATCATCTGGCGTTGAAGGATGTGCCGGCAGCGGTAACGATGGAGAAGATTGTGGACAAGGGTAAGATATTCCATACCTGCCTCAAGCGCGATTTCCGTATCTCCAATCCCCGCTTGGCAGTTCTTGCCCTCAATCCCCAGCAGGGTGTTGAAGAACAGGAGGTGATACAGCCGGCTATCGAGGAAATGGAGAAGAGTGGAATACAAGCTTTTGGTCCTTTCCTGGCAGATGAGTTTTTCGGTAGCGGCATGTTCGGCAGCTTTGATGGCGTGCTTGCCATGTATGATGACCAAGGCATCGTGCCCTTCAAGACATTCTCCCAAGAATATGGCGTGAAGTTGAAGGCAGGCATCACCGCCATTTGCACGACCCCTGATCATGGACCCGCCTATGATATTGCGGGCAAGGGAATCGCAGATGAAAGTTCGATGCGACATGCTATCTATACGGCGATAGATATGTTCCGTCATCGTGCGGAGTATGATGAACCTTTGGAAAACCCATTACCGAAGCTTTACCGCGAAAAGCGTGAAGATGGCGACAAGGCACGCTTTGCCATACCCAAGGCAAAGAAGCCTGCGGCGGCTTCGGATGCAGAACCGGCTAAATGAAGAAGAAATACCAAAACGGTTTCTTCATCTTCGGCCTGCTTGTGCTGGTCGTCATGGTTACCCAACTTGATTTCGTTCAGGTATGGGATGGATTGCGCCGTGCGGGTTATTGGTTTGTGGCGGTCATTGCCTTGTGGGGTGTACTCTATGTGTTCAATACGGGTGCTTGGTATCTGATTATCGATAGTATCGGCAACGAGAAGCGGGTTTGTTCAAGAAACAAGATTGGCTTTTGGTGGCTCTATAAAATCACCGTTTCGGGGTTTGCGCTTAATTATGCAACACCGGGTGGCTTGATGGGTGGAGAGCCTTACCGCATCATGTCGCTCTCGCCGAAGATAGGCGTGGAGCGGGCTTCGTCTTCCGTCATACTTTATGTAATGACCCATATATACAGCCATTTCTGGTTTTGGTTACTGTCCGTTCCGCTCTATATACTTACCCAGCGCATGACGCCTTTGACTTATGTCTTGCTTCCCGTGATTGCCGGTATCAGTTTGTTGGTCATCTGGTTCTTTCAGCAGGGTTACCGCAAGGGTATTGCCGTGACGGGTATGAACATGCTGAGCCATTTTCCGATGGTGAAGCGTTGGGCGCAGCCTTTCTTTGAGCGCAATCGGGATAAACTTGCCGATATTGACCGTCAGATAGCTGCTTTGCACAATCAGAATCCTCGCACATTCCTCGCGGCGGTATTGTTGGAATGGAGTTGCCGGCTGTTCTCCACGCTTGAAATCTATTTCATCCTATTGGTCATCACATCTGATGTAACGATTCCCCAATGTGTGCTTATCTATGCCTTCACCACACTTTTTGCCAATCTACTTTTCTTCCTGCCACTTCAATTGGGTGGGCGAGAGGGTGGTTTCCTGATGTCTGCTGAAGGGCTTAGTATGACTGCCCGTGCAGGTATTTTCGTGGCATTATTGGTTAGGGTGAGAGAGTTGATTTGGACGGCAATAGGGCTTCTCCTGATTAAAATGGGTAAGAAAGAAGGGTGATTTGCGTTAATTTCTGCCAAAATTGCAGGAATCTCGGAAATAATATGTAATTTTGTCATCCTAATGAAGACAACAGAACTGCAAACAATCAAACAGAGGTACAACATCGTGGGCAACTGCGATGCACTTAACCATGTGCTTGACGTGGCTTTACAGGTGGCGCCTACTGATTTGAGCGTGCTTATTGTCGGTGAGAGTGGTGTCGGCAAGGAAATCATTCCCCGTGTGATTCACGATAATTCTCCTCGCCGCCGTGAGAAATATTTTGCCATCAACTGCGGTTCTATCCCTGAAGGCACGATTGATTCTGAGTTGTTTGGTCATGTCAAAGGTTCTTATACGGGAGCCATCAGCGACTCGCTCGGTTATTTTGGCGTGACTAACAAGGGTACGCTTTTCCTTGACGAGGTGGGTGAATTGCCTTTGGCGACTCAGGCTCGCTTGCTTCGTGTGCTTGAAACTGGCGAGTATATACCTGTAGGTGCTACGGAAGTCAGGAAAACCGATGTGCGTATTGTTGCGGCAACCAATGTGAACATCCGGCAGGCCATCAGCGAGGGAAGGTTTCGTGAAGACCTATATTATAGATTGAACTCCATCCCCATTCAGATTCCGCCGCTTCGTGAACGTGGGGAAGATATCGTCCTGTTGTTCAGACTATTTGCTATGCAGATGGCGGAGAAATACAGGATGGAGCGGGTGGTGCTTGACGAAGATGCAAAGCAGATATTATTAAGGTATAAGTGGCCTGGTAACATCCGTCAGCTGAAAAACATCACGGAGCAGATATCTATTCTCAGTCCCGAGCGGAAGATTACGGCGGATATGCTTCTGCAATTCATTCCGCAGGATCAGGAAAGCACGGAACTTGCCACTATTCAGAAAGAAGGTGGCGACCATTCATTTGAGAATGAACGTGAGGTGCTTTACAAGATACTCTTTGAACTGCGCAAGAATGTAAGTGATATGCGTCAGGAAATGGGGCTGCTGAAGAAGCGGCTTGATGAGGCACAGGAAAATCCGCTGCCAGTTTCAACGGTTCCTGTCACTCAGTTTACACCCCTTCAGCCTGTGCAACCTATTCGCCCTCAGTTTGAAGATGCTGTTGCAGAAGAATATGTAGAACCTGAGCGTGAGCCTGAGACGCTTAATCTGAACGAGTTGGGGAAACAGATGTTAGAGAAGGCATTGGAGCGCAATAACGGCAATCGCAAGAAGGCTGCCCAGGAACTGGGTATCAGCGACCGCACGCTCTATCGCCGGCTGAAGCAGTTTGGCTTGGGCATGCTGCTTTCGTTGCTGCTCATTTCATGCTCTGTCAGCTACAAGTTCAATGGCGCGAGCATTGACTATACGAAGACCAAGACCATCCAGATTGCTGACTTCCCCATCCGAAGCAGCTATGTGTGGGGCCCGATGGGACCTATCTTCAACAATCAGTTGAAAGACCAGTTTGCAGACCATACCCGTTTGCAGCAAGTGAAACGTAATGGCGACTTGAAGATAGAAGGTGAGATTACACGCTACGAACAACGCAACAAGTCGGTTTCCAGTGAAGGCTATTCGGCTATGACGGAGCTTTCAATGACTGTCAATGTCCGATTTACCAACAATGTGAACCATTCGGAGGATTTTGAGCAGCAATTCACTGCCTCCAAAAGTTATGAAACTACTCAGTCGCTTAATTCCGTACAAGAGGAGCTTGTCACTCAGATGGTTAAGGACATCTGCGACCAGATATTCAATGCTACGGTGGCCAATTGGTAAGAGATTATGGAGCGGATAGTAGAGTTGGTGCATCATCCTGAGCGTCTTGACCGCGATACGCTGTATGAACTGCGTTCGTTGTTGGCTCTTTACCCTTACTATCAGCCGGCAAGGTTGCTCTTGCTTCAGAATCTTTATCTGCTTCACGACCCGACTTTCGATGAAGAACTCAGACGGGCTGCCGTCTATATCACTAATCGTGAGGTGCTTTTCGAGATGGTTGAGGCAAGGCATTATCAGTTGCGTCCGCCGGTTGCAACCCCATCCAGACCTGCCACTTCTGCTGACCGCACATTCTCCCTTATTGATGATTTCCTCAATTCCATACCGCAGGAAGAAGACCACCATCAGGCAAGGCGTGATCCAACACCTGCTGATGCTGCCGTTGATTATGTGAGGTATCTGATGGAAACTTCCACGGGCGTTTCACCCGAGGCTGTCCCTGAAATGCGCGGACAGGAATTGATAGATACATTCATAAATAATGACAACGGAAAGTTTCATCTGTCAGAAGATACCTTGGATGCTCCAATGACTGATTCCGTCATGGGAAAAGGAGCGGAAGAGGGGGAAGAAGAGTATTTTACGGAGACTTTGGCAAGAATTTACGTAAAACAGGGCAGATATTCAAAAGCCTTGGAAATTATTCGGCGATTAAGTTTGGCATATCCAAAAAAAAATGCTTACTTTGCAGACCAAATCCGTTTTTTAGAGAAACTGATTATAAACAAAAATAAAAAATAAAAGTAAAAAAGATGTACACATTATTAGTTATTCTTATCGTGATTACCGCTTTGCTGATGATTGGCATTGTGCTTATTCAAGAGTCAAAGGGTGGAGGTCTCTCTTCCAATTTCTCTGCCTACAATCAGATTGGCGGTGTTCGCAAGACCACAGACTTCATCGAGAAGGCAACATGGGGATTGGCTGCAGCGATGGTGGTTATCAGTGTTGCTTGTGCTTATGTGGCCCCCCAGGCCTCTACAGACAGTTCGGTAATGGAGAATTACGAGGCTCCTGCCACTAATCCGAACAACCTGCCTGGTTTCGGTGCAACCCAGAGCAACGATGCAGCTCCCGCTGCTGAACAGCCTGCTTCTGCTGCTCCCGCACAGCCCGCAGAATAAGAAAAACAGAAAAAAGTACGGGAATTGTTTGGTCGTTTCAAATAATTCCCGTACCTTTGCACCCGCAAAATCAAGATGGTGCCCGTAGTTCAGTTGGTTAGAGCGTCAGATTGTGGTTCTGAATGTCGTGGGTTCGAGTCCCACCGGGCACCCAAGAGTTAAAATCCTGTAAGTAAGCAACTTACAGGATTTTTCTTTTCCCAACATTTCAAAGTTGTAGGCACATTGTAGGCACACTTCCGAAACAGCCTCATTTT
>JAFLSG010000069.1 GCA_022511065.1 Prevotella sp. | reverse complement strand
CGGGGACACACGGATTTTCAGTCCGATGCTCTACCAACTGAGCTAAGGCACCATTTTGTCAAATCTCGCTATCGCCTTTCATTGTTTGCGGGTGCAAAGGTAACCCTTTTTTTTGAACCCTCCAAACTTTTTCGTGATTATTTTCAAAAAACTTTTCCATCTAACGCTTCCGCAGCATTCCTTCAGCTGATTATTTCCCTTCTGACACCGGGCTTTCATCTGCTGATAATGGATTCCAGCCCTGCGCCTTCAACTCAAACTCCTGATTGTCGCGGGTGACGAGCACTTTGCCGAATTTCTCCTCGGTGATATGCCCGATCAGCTTGATGCCGTCAATGGCTTCAATCTTTTCGTGGTCGCCGATGGGTACAGTGAACAGCAGTTCGTAGTCCTCGCCTCCATTGAGGGCGCAGGTCGTCACGTTCATGTTCATTTCCTCTGCCATGACTGCCGTTTGGTAGTCGATGGGCAGGTTCTTCTCATAGATGCGGCATCCCGTTCCAGACTGCTTGCAGATGTGCAGCAGTTCTGATGACAGACCGTCAGAGATGTCTATCATCGAAGTGGGGCGGATGCCAGCCTCACGGAGTTTCTGGATGATGTCGCCGCGTGCCTCGGTCTGCAACTGACGCTGCAACAGATATTCCTTACCCGAGAAGTCTGGGTTGAAATCGCGGAGGGCTGCCATCTGCGATTGGATGTTGTCCGCCTTCTGCTTGTCTTGTTCCGCCTGTGCCTGTTTCAGTTTCCTCGCCAACTCGTCATACTGACCATAAAAGACCGCCTTCTCACGCTCCAACAGTTGCAAACCCATGTAGGCAGCCCCTAAATCGCCAGAGACACAAATGAGGTCGGTGTTCTTCGCTCCGTTGCGATAGACGATGTCCTCCTTGCGGGCTTCACCGATGCAGGTGATGCTGATGGCAAGACCTGTGTAGCTCGATGTGGTGTCACCCCCAACGATGTCCACGCCCCACTTTTCGCACGCAAGGCGGATTCCTCCATACAATTCCTCCACATCCTCCACACTGAAACGCTTACTCAGGGCGAGTGAGACGGTCAGTTGACGAGGCGTTCCGTTCATGGCGAACACATCGCTCAGGTTCACCATCGCCGCCTTATAGCCGAGATGCTTCAGGTCTATATAAGTAAGGTCAAAGTGTACGCCTTCCATCAGCAGGTCGGTTGTAATCAATACCTCTTTATCTGGATAACTCAATACGGCGCAGTCGTCACCTACGCCGTATCGTGTGGATTCATTCTTTGTCTCCATGTCTTTGGTCAGTCGGTCTATCAGACCAAACTCACCGAGTTTTGCTATATCCATCAGCCTGCCCTCTTTATCATTTCACGCATGATTTCCGTCATCAGCGGTTGTGCCTTGTTGGCAGCCTCCTGCACCTCCTCGTGGCTTACCTCCACTGGGTCATCGAACCCACCGAGGTCAGTAATCACTGAAATACCGAAGGTCTTGATGCCACAGTGGTGTGCGACGATTACTTCTGGTACGGTGGACATACCCACGGCATCACCGCCAAGCAAATGGTACATCTTATATTCCGCCGGTGTCTCGAAGGTCGGACCCTGCACACCCACATACACGCCGTGTACCACGCGGATGCCCTTCTCCTCTGCAATTTTGTCGGCTTGTGCCACGAGTTGCAAATCGTAGGTCTCGTGCATATCGGGGAAGCGCGGACCCGTGGGGAAATTCTTTCCGCGCAGCGGATGTTCGGGGAAGAAGTTGATGTGGTCGGTGATGATCATCAGGTCGCCAATCTGGAACGATGGGTTCATACCGCCTGCCGCATTGCTCACGAAGAGCGTCTGGATGCCAAGCTCGTACATCACGCGCACGGGGAACGTCACCTCCTTCATCGAGTAACCCTCATAGAAGTGGAAGCGTCCCTGCATCGCCATGATGTCCACACCGCCAAGCTTGCCGAATATCAGCTTGCCACTATGCCCCTCTACGGTTGATACGGGGAAGTTGGGAATCTCGGCGTAGGGGAACTCATGCTTGTCCGTTATCTCGGAAGCTAATTGTCCGAGGCCTGTCCCCAGCACGATGGCTGTCTTTGGACTTGTGGTCATCCTTGCCTTTAGCCAAGATGCTGTTTCTTGAATTCTTTCGTACATATCCTAAAATGTTGTTGTTGAATGCTTCTTCTTGTCCTTGCATGAAGGTGATGTGTATCGGCAGCACGTAGAGACTTTCCCGCACCTCGTCGCTCAGTCCCTTGGCATTTACGAGTCGGGTGGCATCTTTCTCGGTGGTGACAATCAGTTTTGGCGAGGGCAGCATACTGAACTCTTCGTTAATCCGGCGGATATCCTTCTTCTTGAAACGATGGTGGTCACCATAGGTGAGTGGATGGATATGCTCCGTGTAGGGTTGCAGGTCTAACTCCATCTGCTCCGGGGATGCGATGCCCGTCAGCAACAGGATATTATCTTCCTTGGACAGACTTTCCAATGGTTTCTCCTCTCCTCCGAACATCGGACGGAGTGCATCATATTCGTGCGTGGAGAAATAGAGCTGCTGATAGGGGTAGAGGCGCATGGCCTTCATGATGACACGGAACTCCATCGGTTTCAGGTCTTGCGGGCATTTCGTCACAATCACGATGTCTGCCCTGTCCTTGCTCTTCACGGGTTCACGTAGTCGTCCGGCAGGTAGCAGTTTGTCGTAGATAATCAGTCGGTGGTAGTCCACCAACAGGATGTTGATGCCGGGTTTCACATAGCGGTGCTGAAAGGCATCGTCGAGCAGGATTACATCAATATCGTCCACGTATTTCCCGCTCGTCAAGTGCTTGATGCCCCGTCTGCGTTTCTTATCCACGGCGACGGTCACTTCGGGAAACTTCTGCTTCATCTGATACGGCTCGTCGCCAATCTTGCGCATGGGTGTCTCTATGTCAGCAAGTACGAAACCGTGGCTCTTCCGTTTATATCCCCGACTGAGCACGGCGACGCTCATCTTATCCTTTAGCAGTCGGATGAGATATTCCACATGAGGGGTCTTGCCTGTGCCGCCTGCCGTGATGTTACCCACGGAGATGACGGGCACTGCATAGGAGCGGCTTTTCAGAACACCCATCTCAAAGAGCAGGTTTCTGAACCACACGCCTATGCCGTAGAGCCAGCTTAGCGGCAGCAGCTTGGAATTGATTTTGATGAAGTCGCCCTCCATGTGGTGCTTACACCTTAATTATTTTATAGTGGTTGAATACGGGAAGCGTGCCTGCAACTGGTTGCGCTGCTGATTGCGGCGCAGTTCCATGAACGGTTCGTAGAGGTCTCCGAGCACGGCGCGTAACTCTCCGTCAAGATAGGTGCCCTTCCTTTCTTCTGTTGGCATGAACTGGTCTATCCAGCTGCTCTGTCCGGGATAGGCTGCCGTGTGGTATTCGTCAAGCTTGGCAAGTTCTGCGGCTTTCTTCACCGCATCGTCTAAGCTGCCCAACTTATCCACGAGCTTTATCTTGATAGCATCTTTTGCCAACCATACACGACCCTGTGCGATGGAATCCACCTCGTCACGCTTCATCTTGCGCCCGTCTGCCACGATGTCAAGGAAAGTCACGTAGCCTCTATCTACGTAGCTCTGCATGAATTCCAGTTCCTTCTCGTTGTCTTTCGACAGCGTGAGGTTTTCCATGTAGTCCGTATAGTTGTTGGTCTTCACACCGTCGAATGTCACACCGAGTTTGTCCGTTACCAATCCCGCGAAGTTGGGAATCAGTCCGAAGATACCGATGCTGCCGGTGATGGTGGTCGGCTCTGCGATGATGTAGTCTGCTCCCGCACTGATCATGTAACCGCCCGATGCAGCCAAGCCACCCATGGAAACCACCACGGGTTTTTTCGCCTTCAGTTGCTTGATGGCGTGCCAGATCTGCTCCGATGCCACCGCACTACCACCCGGTGAGTTCACGCGCAGCACCACGGCTTTCACGTCTTCATCGTCGGCAAGTTCGTTCAGGTCATCAATGGTCTTTCTGCCCATGATGCTGTGCTCGCCTCCTGTCAGCAGACTTGCCTCAACATCCACAATCTCACCGTATGCGTAATAGACGGCGATTTCCTCGCCCTTCTTCTTGTCCTTCGATTTCACGTTGAGCATATCGGACAGCATGAGCTGCGGGATGTCTTTGTCCTTGTCAAGCTTCAGTCTGCTCTTGATCTCCTTCTTAATCTCCTCGGGGTACATCAGTTTATCCACCAGTTTCCCCTGTATGTAGTCGTTGGGATTGGCAAACATCATGATGCTGTCGTTGGCAAGTTTGTTCAGTGCCTCGACGCTCAGTTTGCGGCTCTCACCGATGTCTTTCAGCCAGTGGTTCCAGATGCCCTGTTGATAGGCTAACCGCTGTTCGCGGTCGCGCTCACTCATGCTGGTCAGTATCTGACGCTCCACGGCACTCTTGTATTTACCTACGCGCACCGCCTGGTATTTCACGCCCAACTTGTCGTACAGTCCCTTAAAGTATTCGCTCTTGCCGCCAAGTCCCTTGAAGTCAATCATGCCCGTCTTGTTCAGGTAGATGCTGTCAGCGACCGAAGCCACATAGTAGGCTCCCTGCGTATAGTTGTCTGCGTAGGACACAATCCACTTTCCACTCTTCTTGAAATCTTTCAGTGCGTCGCGCATCTGCTGTGCGGTGGCAGGTGAGTCGAAAGCGATGGCACCGCCCTCCAAGTAGATACCCTTCACGTTCTCATTCTCCTTCGCCTTGCGGATAGCGGTAATCAGATCGTCGAGTCCCATCTCGCTCATGTCTGCCTGTCCGAGCAAGATGCCTAAGGGATTCCCTTCTTCGGAACGCTCGTTCACCATACCGTTCATCGAAATCACGAACACGGAATTATCCTTCACCTTGGTCGATGCCGTGTCGCTGGCCACCATACCCACTAAGGAGATAACGAAGAAAAGTCCGGTGATTGCCAAGAATATGGCAATGCCACAAATCGTGGCAAACGTCATTTTAAAGAATTGCTTCATTTGTCCAAATAATAAAGATGTGTTACGTAACTGTGGACAAAGGTACGCTATTTTTTTGAAATACTGACAAATTGTATAAGATAATTATAAAAATTCATGCAAAATCCTTACATTGTTGCACAAATGTGCCTCATCGGTGCTGTCCTGATAGGCAGAAATGCCTCTTTAATTGTCCGCTTTTTTGCGTTTTTTGAATTTCATGCATTGTCTCCTGTTCCCCTGCCTATTTATCAGCCGTTCCATGTAGTTGTAGGATGGTCGATTTGTTTCCCGCTTAGGTATTGCAATAACGTTTAACCAAGTCGGTAAGGAATATAGGGAGATTGAATAGTGATGCGCAAAATATTCTACGCATTGGCGGAATTAAATCAGTGCATATTTAATCCTTCCAATCGGCTTGTTATAAATGTAATTTGGCCTAATGTACAGAAAGTGAGTTGATAGGTAGTGCGAATCTCTCTAATATGCAAAAAGTGTGTTATTTATCAGTAATGTCTTGCTATATACTCCAGAATTAGAGCCATTCTCCGCATTTTGGTAATGCCGGAATACACCCTTAACTTGATCTTTATGTCAGTGAAGACTCCTTATAGTGCATTGTTTGTGTTTGGCATGTGCAGCTGCGGATAGTCCAGGTTGGTCCACAACCACCTCATGTTGCGTTTGAGGCTCAGGAATGCGCTCCTTATCCGTATGCGTACGGGTACTCCGTCCGCTCCTCTTGTCGTGCGTCCTTTCCGGCAGGAACTCCTTCCATCGCTGCTGCCACAGGTCCAGTCCAGCGGCGAATCCCTCCCTGTCCGTCTGCGTGATGCGCTTGGTCAGCTCAAGCAGCTCCCGGACTGCCAGAAGTTCGGGACGGACGGTGAGGTTGCGGCGCACGATCATCATTTGGTGAAACTGGCATCTGCACGGGGATACGGATGCAGTGCCGCGAAGAGTCCGCGCATGCCGTCACAGACGATGCCGTGGATTATGGAACCGTGTTCCTGCAGCCACGAGATACCTTCCATATAATCGGCCATCGTCTCGCTGCGTACGAACTTGTATCAGATAATCTTGTTGCGGAACGTGTCCTTGATGACCATCAGCTCGAAGTTCCGCCCCCCAATAGGTCGTGTCCATCTGGATGACGACCTGCCTGTACCTGGATATCTTCTGGATATGACGCATTCCTTCCAAGTCGCGGGCGATTGCCCTGCTGGGTACACCATAGTTGGCGACAAGCTGCGCAAGGGTTTGCTTGCCCTCGATATAATCCGTGATCACCTGCGACTTGTCGCGGCGTTCTCCGCCGGAAAAACAACGGCCACAAGATATGCATTTATACAATTGTTCCCGGTCTCTGACACCGTTGCGGACTACTTCAGAGGAGCCGCAAAAAGGCTTTTTTATCATATCAATGAAATTCTTTGCAAAGATAAGAAAATCAGTACATTGTAAGGATTTCATCACTCAAAATATCTAATAGGCCGAGATTCTTAATGAAGGGCATATCGTGTTTTGTTCCCATTGTCCCCTGCATCAGATGAACGGTAATGCCAGGCAAGGAGACATTCCTGGTATAAATATTAGGTAGGAAATATATCACCACCCTCTGTAGGCTTTAATTCATAGGCAGAGCGATGGCTGATAACGGCGTGCGGATATAGCTGGCCAAGAACATAGAACAGGTTTAGCCGAATGATAACCTCCGGAGTTTCATCCATATTTGTGGTGTAAACTTTGGGGGCATTTTCCTAAGAGTTCCTTCTTTCAGCCTAACCGTCCTACGTGAAAAGCCACTTTTGCTGGAAGTTGCCATCACAATTTCCGCGAATTTAACGAGCATGTGCAGATTTACATCAAGTATTTGAAAAACTCTTGCTGTGGTGTTGAGAAATTGAGTTTTCCTTTGGTCTTGTATTAATTTTGTTTCTGATGTTTTCAATATCCATGTCGGTAAGTTGTTGTATGTTTGATGATTTGGGAATATATTGCCTGAAGGAGTCCATTTGCGTTTTTGACGGCACCTTTCTTCCATGAGGAGTATGGATCCGTGAAATACACGTTGGTGTCAAGTGCTCAGGCAAGCCTGATGGGTACTGAACTCACATCCGTTGTCCGTGGTGAATGGTCTTTATTATGTCCCCCTTATATGGCTCAAGCATCCGTATGGCTTCCTTGGCAAGTTCCTTAGCCTGCTTTCCTCTTCATGAACAGCATATTTGTGCTGCGCTCCACGACCGTAAGTATGGCTCCCTAGTTGTTGCCGACAATGGTGTCCATCTCAAAGTCTCCGACCCGTTTCCCGTCTGCCTCTGCTGGACGCTGGTGTATGCTTACCCTGTCAGGATCCTGACTCTTTTCCCCTACTGGTCTGCGATGGT
This sequence comes from Prevotella sp., assembly GCA_022511065.1. Taxonomy (GTDB): domain Bacteria; phylum Bacteroidota; class Bacteroidia; order Bacteroidales; family Bacteroidaceae; genus Prevotella. Next base: position 5,106 of record JAFLSG010000069.1, on the reverse strand, counting down.
GCTTCAGGCGGTGCCTGCAATGCTTGTACAGGCTGCTCCTATTCACATATTCATCTTCCCTGATGATGGCGTAGATCGTCTCGTGTGAAATCCTCACGCCATTCTTTGTCAGATAGCCTGAGATTTGCTCGGGCGACCACTGCTCACGCCTGAGCAAATCTATTGCCATAGCCCGGACATGGGGGTAACGGAGCAGTTGCCGGGAGCTTTGTGCCTACGCTTGTCTGCCTGCCGCTGCGCCCTGTCCCACCTGTACACCCCATGCCGGCTCTAATTGTGCCTGAACTCGCGCGTAATGTGTGGAATTACTCACTCCGATTGTAAATCCAAATAGAACCGCAATGTTTTGCCTTGCCGTAAGGGCATGTGTATTATGAAAAACACTGCGGGTGGGGCACGCGCCGGGGGGCAAAGCTCCCGGGAGCATCTGGCAGCAATGCAGGAAAAGTGAAAAGGGAGACCGCCGTATCCCGAAGATCAGTTAACTTTGTATTGCATTATGTCAAAACAACTAATCAAGGCACAAAGGTACGCAATTTATCATTGGCCTTATAAGGAAATGGAACAAAAGTCGCATCGCGTCAGAGATCGAGGTTCCCGCCTTGATGTCTGCCGCGAGGTTCGGCGCAACAACAGCCCCTGCGGGGGCATGTGTGACAGTATGCGCAGTGCAAGTGTGAATCCTACCGTCACGGCCTTGTGGGCAACCACCGCAAGCTCCCGGAGCTGTGGTGGGTCATCGAGCGTCTGCTAATGGAGGAGGACTGGTCTCCAGGTCAGGTGGCGGGCGTCCTTCGCAGACGAGGCGTCCGCCCGTCACCGTCTATTTCGCAGACTTGTACTATTCATGGCAGAGGGGAGTCGTCGAGAACGCGAAAAAGCTTATCAAGAGATGCATACCCCAAAAGCAGAACTTCAACAGGTTTACGGACGCATACATTATGAAAGTACAGAAGAAAATCAATGCAAGGCCGAGGGAAAAATTGAATTTTAATATACCAAAGAGCGGCTTTTTCAATTCTATTTGATAATTTTGCATTTGCTGTTGGACTCTGCGAAGCTGTTTTTTGATGAAATCGTGTGTTTTTTAGGTCTTTGATTGCGACTTTTTGGAAAATTATTATATCTTTGCAGCGGCAAACTATTTCTACTCTAATGAGCGGTGACAACCAAACGGGAAATTTGATTAAGTGGGCGGTTATCATTGGTGATTTCTTCCTCTTAGATTTCCTCCTTTATTTATCTTGGCGGCTCTTCCCTGAGTCGGCCGTATGGGTAAATGGAGGTCGTATCAGTGTGTTCATGTTTGCATGCAATTTCGCTCTGGTGCTGACAGAGTCGCGTTTCCATACGGTGATTCATCGGCGCTTGGTTTCTGGTGGCGACATCTTGCGGCGAATCGTGCAACTGACCATCATGCACTTTGTGCTGACTTATCTGCTGATGAGAATGATGGACTGGAGTGTTCCGGTGGGCAGGATGCTTTTCTTGTTAGACACTGCGCTCTTCTTCTCCATGCTGCTGCTCCGTTTCTTGGAACGTATGGGCATCAAGCAATTCCGCAAGTTGGGAAGGAACACCCGGTGGTTGACGTTTGTGGGTAGCGACCCTGAACTATTGTCGCTCTATAGCCGATTAGTGAATGATCCTACGACGGGTTACCGCGTGTTGGGCTATTATGCCGACAAAGAGTTAGAGAATGCACCGGAAGATGTGAAGCATCTTGGCACGTTGGAATATCTGCTTGAGAACCTTGACAACTGGGAGAAGCTCCAGATTGGGGATGAGTTGTATGTGTGCCTTTCAAGGCGTGACCGCCATACGGTGCGCCGATTGTCGCGCTATTGTGACCGTCATGCGGTGAGGTTCTATTATATTCCTGTGTCCGTCGAGACTTTCCGCCTGCATCTGCATAGGGAGTTCCTTTCGGATATGGAGGTGTGGACCACGCATCCCAGTCCGCTGACGAACACGGTGAACAAGGCGATAAAGCGGTTGTTTGATATTGCGGTATCAATCCCGATACTCATCTGTGTAGGACTTATCTATCCGATCATTGCGCTGATTATCCGTTTCCAGAGTCCCGGTCCCGTATTCTTCGGACAAGTACGCACAGGTTTGGATGGCAGGAATTTCAAGTGCTACAAGTTCCGCTCCATGCATGTGAATACGGAGGCCGACAAGTTGCAGGCAACGGAGCATGACCCACGGAAGTTCCCCTTTGGCAACTTTATGCGGAAAATGAATATCGACGAACTGCCTCAGTTCTGGAATGTGCTGAGGGGTGATATGTCGGTTGTGGGGCCTCGCCCTCACATGCTTGCGCACACGGAGAAATATTCCGAGCTGATAGAGAAATACATGGTTCGCCATTTGGTAAAGCCTGGTGTGACGGGCTGGGCACAAGTGACGGGCTTCCGAGGCGAAACCAAAGAATTGTGGCAGATGGAAGGGCGCGTGGAGCGCGACTTATGGTACATTGAGCATTGGAGTATCTGGTTAGACTTGCGCATTATCTGGATGACGGCGAAGTCGCTGATTGTGCATGACAAGCAGGCTTATTGATTCACTCCACTTTTACTACTAACAAACTAATCACTCAAGACAATGAAGAATAAGATTTTTTTGGCAATGCTGATGCTGGCCATATCTACGATGGCATTCGGCAAGAAAAAAATGAAGGCTGTGGAGCTATGGCCTGACGGAACGGAAATCTCTGCATGGTTTGCGGATACCTCGCGTGTAGATCTCTCGGGATTGAAGCGGTATGTGGTGACGGACTATGGGGTGGATCGCTATGCTGACGGAGTGCAGACGATGCAGTTGCAGGCGGTGATTGACCGTTGCGCCCAAGAGGGTGGGGGAGTCGTGGTCATTCCGCGGGGAACATTCCTCAGTGGCTCGCTCTTCTTCAAGCCCAAGACACATCTGCTCATCGAGGAGGGTGGAGAGTTGAAAGGCTCTGACCGTATCCGCGACTTCCAGATTGTGAAGACGCGCATGGAGGGGCAGACTCTGGATTATTTTGCGGCATTGGTGAATGCTGACGGTGTGGATGGCTTTACGATTACAGGCCCTGGCACTATCAACGGCAACGGGCAGAAATATTGGGAGGAGTTTTGGATTCGCCGCAAGTATAATCCGCAATGCACTAACCTTGAGGCGATGCGCCCGCGTAACGTCTATATCTCCAATTCCAAGAACGTGACGGTGCAGGATGTGAAGATTATCAACTCTCCTTTCTGGACGAATCACCTCTATCGGTGCGAGAATGTGCGCTATTTGGGTTGCTTCATCTTTGCCCCCACGGAGAATATTACGCCTATTGACCCTCGTCGTGGTGCGCCGAGTTCGGACGCCATCGACCTTGATGTGTGCAAGAATGTGCTAATTCACGGTTGCTATATGCACGTGAATGACGATGCGGTGGTATTGAAAGGTGGTAAGGGAACGTGGGCTGATAAGAATCCCGACAACGGGCCTTGCTCGAACATCATCATCGAGGACTGCACATACGGTAAGGTGCATGGATGTCTGACGCTCGGTTCTGAGAGCCTTGACGACCATAATGTCATCCTTCGCCGCATCCATGTGAAGAGTGCCACGCGTGTGCTTTGGCTGAAGATGCGTCCGGATACGCCGCAGCATTATGAGTATGTGACGGTGGAGGATATTACGGGGCAGTGCGGATCATTCCTCGTGGTGCGCCCGTGGACACAGTTCTTCAAGCCAGAGGAGCGTGAGGATATGCCGCTATCTCAGTGTAATAACATTGCCATTCGTAACATTAAGATGCAATGTAAGAACTTCTTTGATGTCGGTGCGAGCGACAAGTATCGGCTTGTGGATTTCTCTTTCGAAAACATAGATGTGACCGACGAGGCGGATGCTTTCGACAAGCAGCTGATAGAGAACATGACGGTGAAGAATGTAGTCATCAACGGCGTGAAGCGCGACTAAACTGACAATGTGTCACACCGCAGGGAGTTGGCACGATTTTGGCAGAGCGAGTGGTGGGATGGTTGAAAGACCGTTCCACCATTTTAATATATAATTAAGGTATAATTAAAACATAAAGATTATGAACATCAAACCATTAGCAGACCGCGTGCTGGTATTGCCCGCACCGGCAGAGGAGAAAGTTGGCGGTATCATCATTCCGGACACAGCGAAGGAGAAGCCGCTGCACGGCAAGATTGTAGCTGTGGGCAAGGGTACCAAGGACGAGGAGATGATTCTGAAAGAGGGTGATGAGGTGCTTTACGGCAAGTATTCCGGCACGGAGCTCGAGTTTGAGGGTGAGAAATATCTGATGATGCGCCAGAGTGACGTTTTGGCTGTCATCGGCTAATTGTGTAAAGGCAGAAACATAGAATATAAATCATCATACAACTATGGCAAAAGATATCAAATTCAATATTGAGGCTCGCGACTTGCTGAAGCAGGGTGTGGACCAGTTGGCTAATGCGGTGAAGGTGACATTAGGTCCCAAGGGCCGCAACGTAGTGATTGAAAAGAAGTTCGGCGCTCCTCAGATTACCAAGGACGGTGTGACCGTAGCCAAGGAAATCGAATTGGAGGACAAGTTTGAGAACACAGGCGCACAACTCGTGAAGAGTGTTGCCTCAAAGACGGGCGACGATGCAGGTGACGGTACGACCACCGCAACCATCCTGACGCAGGCCATCGTGACCGAGGGACTGAAGAACGTGACTGCCGGTGCAAACCCGATGGACCTGAAGCGTGGTATCGACAAGGCTGTGAAGGCCGTGAGCGAGTACATTGCCAAGAGTGCTGAGCAGGTGGGTGACAACTATGACAAGATTGAGCAGGTGGCTACCGTATCTGCCAACAACGACAAGGAAATCGGTGAGTTGCTCGCTGAGGCCATGCGTAAGGTGTCGAAGGACGGTGTGATTACCATCGAGGAGTCCAAGAGCCGTGACACGCACATCGGTGTTGTTGAGGGAATGCAGTTCGACCGCGGTTATCTCTCGGCTTACTTTATGACCGACTCTGACAAGATGGAGTGCGTGATGGAGAATCCTTATATCCTCATCTACGACAAGAAGATTTCCAACATCAAGGACTTCCTGCCCATCCTGC
>JAFLSG010000068.1 GCA_022511065.1 Prevotella sp. | reverse complement strand
GGGCCCTGTAAGGGGCCCCTAAAAGCTGGGGGAGGCTTGCCCTCCCCCAAAAACTTACCCCCTATAATCCCCCTCTCTTTTTCCCCCTCCCACGACGTAAAAGGAATTAAAAAGACGTTAGAAGATGTTAAAAACGTGACTACAATGTAACCACACTTTTCTTGGAATCTCCGACACGGTGTTGTACCTTTGCATGCGTCTGACAGGCGTGAAAGCGCCAAGCGTTCTTTGACATGCTGATACAACAACGGCAAAGCGGCTGCCGTATGCACCAACAAAAGGGAAGTATGAGCCGGTAAAGGGGAATTACTCAGTGGCAGAAAGGGAGAAAAGCACTTGAACGATGGTCTGACCGACGGCACGCAGCGTGTTACGGTCGATATGGCTCATATCGTCGCTGACGGTGTGCCACGTAGGGCCAAAAGAGCTCTGCTCACAAGTCGGGTAATAAGGGATGATGTCGATGGTGGGAATCTTCGCCACACGGTTTAGGGGGATATGGTCGTCGGTGATGTAGCCGCCCGGCTGTGCAGGGAACATGCTGCCGAAGCCCACGGTCTGTGCTGCCTTCCACACCCTATCGACCACCGCACTGGCATACTGCAGGGACATGCCTTCCTGATAGAACTGCGCACCCTCGCCCCCAACCATATCGAGGAGAATGCCGAAGCGGTAGTTTATGCCGTCTGATGCACGGCGGCTGTCAAACACCTCTGCCCAGTGCTGCGCACCGAGTGCCCACGTGTCGCCCGTATCATCGGCATCGCTCCACTGCGGCGTACCCCAGTCCTCTGCGTCGAAGCAAACGAAGTCGATACCCACTTGCGGGGCTGACGAAGAGAGCAGGCGGGCAATCTCCAGCATCACGGCAACGCCACTCGCACCGTCGTTCGCAGCCAGCACGGGCTTCTTCCAATTCGCCTCATCGGGGTCGTTGTCTGCCCACGGGCGACTGTCCCAATGGGCGCAGAGCAGGATGCGGTCAGTCAGCTCAGGCTTATAGGTGGCGATGATGTTCGTGCTTCGCAGCGGCGTCCCGTCGTAACCGCGCAGCGTGGCCTTCTGGGTCTGAACGGTCAGGCCGTAGCCCTCAAACTTGCCGATGATCCACTGCTCGCACAGGTCGTGCGCCTCGCTGTTCATCGTGCGGGGACCGAAGTCACACTGCTGCTGACAAAACAGGTAAGCACTGTCGGCATTAAACGCAGGGCCGACAGGATGCACAGCCACCACCTCGTCAGCCGCCTGCTTACGAAGATTACCACAGCTCATTGCAAGACAGCTCCCCACCGCGACAAATGCCGCTGCACGGAAAAAGTCCCTTGCCCTTCTCACTCTATTGTCCGTTCTCATGTTCAGTCGTTTGTCAGTTTGAGGCTTGCTGCACCTGCTCCATCACACGGAGGAAGTTGCCGCCCCAGATTTTCCGTATATCCTCCTCGCTATACCCACGGGCAAGCAAGTGACGGGTGAAATGAATCAGTTCCGACGAATCCGCCAGACCACGGATGCCGCCGTCGCCGTCGAAGTCGGTCCCGAGACCCACGTGGTCGATGCCCATCACCTCAATGGCATGCTCCAAGTGCCGTATGGCATCCTCAATAGTGGCCTCGCCATCTGTACGGAGGAAGCCGGCGTAAAGCGTCACCTGCATCACACCACCCTTTGCTGCCAATGCCCGCATCTGGTCGTCGGTCAGGTTGCGGGGATGGTCGCAGAGGGCGCGGCAGCTCGAATGGCTGCACACGATGGGCTGCGCACTGATCTCTAACGCATCGTAAAAGCTCTTCTCGTCTGCGTGGCTCAAATCCACCATGATGCCCAAACGGTTCATCTCACGAATCACCTGCTCCCCGAAGGCACTTACACCCCCATGCGTGGCATTGCCCCGTGCCGAGTCACAGATGTCATTGTCACCGTTGTGGCAGAGCGTCATATAGACGATGTCCCGCTCGGCGAAATGGCGGAGATTAGACAGTTTCCCATCGAGCGCGATGCCGTTTTCGATGCCGAGCATGATGGACTTGCGCCCCCGTCGCTTGTTCTCCCAAAGGTCGGCAGGGGTGCGGGCAATGGCGAGATAGTCATTGTTCCCGCTGACAATCTGTTCTATCCTGTCGAAGATGTCATCGGCAAATGCCGTGGGATTCTCCGTAGGCTGCGGCAGATACGCCACCATGATGGTTGCATCCTGTCGCCCCTCGGTCATCTTGTGCAAATCGACCAGTATCTTCAGGTCACGCCGCTCGAAATGGATGCCTTGCGGGAAGAACATCGGCGTGTCGCAATGCGAGTCAAGCGTCAGGATGCGGTCGTGCATTTCATGCACACGGCGGAAAGCCCTCGCCTCCCTCACGAGCCAGCGGAATAGGGGCAGCCCGTCAGCAAAGTATTCTGGATGCCACTGAACGCCGAGTATCGGCTTGAACTCGCTGCTCTCCATCGCCTCAATGACACCATCTGCAGCCCTCGCCACGACACGGAACTTGTCGCCACAATCGGACACCGCCTGATGATGAAAGGAATTGACAAAAAGAACAGGCTGACTGCCCTCGCAACCACCCAGTTCTTCCTCATAGATGCCAAACAAGGTGGAACCACGCTCCACCCTGACGGTATGGGTCTGTTCGGAGCGGGCAGCATCCTGTGAATGCTTCACGCCGGCTTCTGCCCCTCTGATTTCGCTGATGTCCTGCGCCACCCTGCCGCTTAATGCCATGGCCAGCGTCTGGATGCCCCGACAGATACCGAGCATCGGCAGCTGCCTGTTGTAAGCAAGACGGGTGATAAGCAGCTCCGGCAGGTCGCGCTCCTGATTGATGCCGCCAAGACGGGGAGAAGGCTCTTCGCCCACCCACAGCGGGTTGTAGTCAGCCCCGCCAGTGAGCAGCAGCGCATCAATGCGCTCCAAAGTGCTGATGATGACGTGCTCGTCCGCTATCGGAGGGATAATCACGGGCACACCACCCGCAGCCACCACCGACTTGTAGTAGCCCTCTGCCAACTTACAGGCGAGGTCATCATAATTGCCGGTGATACCGATGACAGGGCGGCGTTCCGCTTCCGGGAAATGCGCATAGACCTCGTCAAGACGGGACTGCAGGTCGAAGCGGTTCATTTCCTTTTCGTCTCCTCGTCTAAACTGATTGGAATCTCGCGCTTCAGGCTCTGCTCCAATGAGATCAGCGTCTCCGTAGCCACGACTCCAGGGATGCCCTGCAGCTTGCCGTTCAGCAAGTCCATCAGCTGCTCGTTATCACGGGCATAGAGCTTGACGAGCATCGTGTAGGGACCCGTCGTGAAGTGGCACTCCACCACCTCCGGGATATGCTGCAGCCGCTCCACCACGTCCTTATACATGGACCCCTTCTCAAGCGTGATGCCCACGTAGGTGCAGGTGGAATAGCCCAGGCTCTTGGGATTCACGTCGAAGCCGCTTCCCGTGATGACACCCGCATCAATCAGATGCTGCACGCGCTGATGAATGGCGGCACGGGAGACATCGCACTGCTCTGCCACATCCTTGAACGGGATACGCGCGTTCTTCGACAGGATGCCCAGTATCTTCTTGTCAAGAGAGTCGATTCTTTCCATTTCGCAAGTTTCTTTATTTCTCGGCAATGCCTACCAACTCCACATCGAAAATCAACGTGCTGTAAGGCTGAATCTTTCCTGCCGCACGCTCGCCATAGCCAAGCTCTGCGGGGATGTAAAGCTGCCACTTGGAGCCGACGGGCATCATCGTAAGTGCCTCCGTCCAACCCTTGATGACCTGATCGGGACGGAACTCAGCCGGCTTGCTGCCGTGCTTGGCAGAAGCGTCGAACACCGTACCGTCCAAAAGGCGGCCTTCATAATTGACAAGCACCTTGTCGTCCTGATTGGGCACCTGACCGTCGCCCTTGACGAGCACTTTATACTGCAATCCGCTCGGCAAGGTAATCACGCCCTCCTTCTGGGCATTCTCGGCGAGGAACTTCTCGCCAGCCTCACGGTTCTGCCCATAAAGCTTCTGCGTCTTGGCCTCCTGGTCTATCCTCTGGCGCTCCGCGAAATAGCTGTTGGCACTCTCCACGGTGAACACGGTCGTGTCGCCCTCCAAGGCATCGGTGAAGCCTCGCATATAGATGTCCGTGATAATAGAGTCGGGGGTGTCCTCGAAGTTCTTCGCCATGGTCGGAAGCATGCGCTCCTTCACCTGCTTGCCAATCTCCAAGCCCATCACGTATGCACTGAACTTCGGGTCTTCGCCGGTAGCGACATACTCCTTGAAGCCCTTCACGAAGTCGGCCATATATGCCGAATCCAAACCTTGCTGCTGCAAGTAGAGATCCAAGCCGAGCGTCATAGAGACACCGCCGGCATAGCTGACGGAATCAGAGCTGTTGTTCAACTGAACGGGAAGCACCACGGGCACTTCCGGCTCCACCACCTTCTTCTTTTTGGCAGCATCTATCGTGCAAAAAGAGGCACTCACCACGAGGGCGAGTGCCATAAACATTGATTTCTTCATTACTTCGCGGGATTAACCTCAAGCAGTTCAATCTTAAAAATCAGCATGGAGAAAGGCTTGATGTCGCCCTGCTCGCGCTCGCCGTATGCAAGCTCCTGCGGAATGTAAACCTCCCAGACAGAACCTGCGGGCATGTGAACCATCGCATCGGTCCAACCCTTGATGGTCTGGTTGCAGCGCAACTTGATAGGCTCACTACGCTTGTAAGAGCTGTCGAACACCGTGCCGTCAATCAGCTTGCCCTCATAGTTTACCTTCACGAGTGAGGTGTCAGAGGGAATCGCACCCGTACCTTCCTTGATGACCTTGTACTGCACACCGCTGGGCAGGGTCTTCACGCCGTCCTTCTTGGCGTTATCTGCCAAAAACTTCTCACCTGCCTCCTTGTTGGGACCATAGGTGTTCTCCAGTTCCTTCGCCTTAATCTCACGCATCTTGGTCTCGGCCACGGTCTGCGCCTCCTCCATCGTCATCAGGCCCTTCTTGCCGGTCGTACCGCTCACGAAGCCTGCCATGAAATTCTTCAGGGAGATAGACTTGGTGGAATCGTCGCCGAACACCTGATAGTTGATGCCCTTCACCATGCGGTTGCTGATCTGCTGACCAATCTGAATACCTGCATAATAGGCGGCCTTCTTCTTGTTGTCACCAGCGTTTGCACCCTCGTTGAGACCCTTGATGAACTCGTTCATATAGGCGGTATCTACACCGAGACTACCCACGAGATACTCCTTGAGACCCATCGTCTGAGCCATACCGATGGCATAGCTCATCGTATCTACATCACTCTTCAGGCTTGCCTTCGGAGTGGAATTACCGCAAGCGGTGAAGCTTGCAACCAAAACAGCCGCAGCGGCTGCAAATGTCAATTTCTTCATTGTTGTGTTCTTTTTATTTTAGTTTTTCCTTTTTCTGTATTGTGTTCGGGTGCTTACACCACCTGTATCAGCTCCACATCGAAGACGAGTGCTGCAAAAGGAGGTATCGAACCACCTGCACCGCCCTCGCCGTATGCCAAGCGATAAGGGATGAAGAAGCGATACTTGGCACCCTCCTGCATCAGCTGAAGACCTTCCGTCCAACCGGCAATTACCTGCTGGAGCGGGAACGTGGCGGGCTCACCGCGCTTATAGCTTGAATCGAAGACCGTACCGTCAATCAGCGTACCCTCATAGTGGCACATCACTGTGTCCTTTGCGCTCGGCTTCTTGCCGTTGCCTTCCTTCAGCACCTGATACTGCAGACCGCTCGGCAGCGTCACCACGCCGTCCTTCTTGGCATTCTCAGCCAAATATTTCTCGCCGGCCTCCTTATGCACCTTGCCTTGCTCCGCACGCTCGGCACTGAGTTTCTGCTCCTGCTTCGTGAAATAGTCCTGCACAATGGCCTGCGCCTCACGATGAGACACTTTCAGTTCCTTACCGCCAATCACGTCGTTGATGGCTGCCGCAAAGTCCTCGGCACAAACCTCGTCAGCCCCCATCTGGGCGAGCTGCTGACCGATGCCCAAGCCTAACGCATAGCTCAACTTATCCATTCTTACCTAATATTTATTAATAATGTGTAACCTAAAAAACGGCACAAAGTTACATATATTTTCCCATTCAATTGCAATATACCCGTCAAAAATCACTTTTTTTAGCAGAAAATGCGTATATTTGCCCTCGTAACAAACAGATTGCTCATGAAGAAAATCGTAGTATTGACAGGTGCCGGGATGTCGGTGGAGAGCGGACTGAAGACTTTCCGCGATGCCGACGGGCTTTGGGAGAATTATCCAGTACAGAAAGTGGCCACGCACGAAGGATGGGAGGCCGACCCTACCCTCGTCACGAACTTCTACAACATGCTGCGCAGGAAATGCGTGGGCACGCAGCCTAACGAGGGCCACAAGCTCGTGGCGAAGTTGGAGGAGCAGTATGATGTGACGGTGGTTACTCAGAACGTGGATAACCTGCACGAAATGGCGGGTTCGTCGAAGGTAATCCACCTGCACGGGGAACTGATGAAAGTTTGCTCCAGCCGCGATGTGGACGACCCGCGCTATCAAATTACGCTGACACCCGAGAACTGCGAGGTGGCTCCGGGCACGAAGGCCGGCGACGGCTCACTGCTCCGTCCGTTCATCGTGTTCTTCGGTGAGGCCGTCCCCATGATTAGCCCTGCCGCCGAGGAGGCGCAGCGTGCCGACATCTTCATCATCATCGGCACGAGCCTCAACGTATATCCCGCCGCCGGGTTGGTGCAATACACGCGCCCCGACATTCCCATCTATTTGATAGACCCGAACCCCGTCCATGCCGGTAGTCGGGTGCAGCAGATACAGAAAGGAGCATCGGAGGGTATGAAGGAACTCGCTGAGATTCTGCTGAAATAAAAATCCGCCTGCATCACACGAATGCAGGCGGATTATACAATGATTATGCTTGGCGGTCGCTCCGAATCAGTTCGAGCAGCTTTTCCACCGCCTCTTCCTCCGGGATGTTCTTCTGGACGCACTCCTTCTGTTTGTAGAGAGATATCTTGCCGCGCCCTGCCCCGACATAGCCGTAGTCGGCATCTGCCATCTCGCCCGGGCCATTCACGATGCAACCCATGATACCTATCTTCACCCCGACAAGGTCTGCCGTGGCCGCCTTGATGCGGGCAATGGTCTCCTGAAGATTATAGAGCGTACGCCCACAACCGGGACAACTGATGTACTCCGTCTTGGTGAACTTGATGCGCGCAGCCTGCAGGATGCCGTCGGCAAGTTCCACAAGTCTTGCCTCGTCGAAGCCTTCATCATGAATGACCAACTGATGTGCTTTCTGGTCGATGAACAAAGCGCCCACCGCCATCGCTGCCTTCAACTGCAATGCCTCCCAATCGGTCTCGTGGAGCGTGAGGGTGATGGTGTCGTCAGCGATGGAAGCCTCTGCCTCCTCACGCAGACGGGCACACTCCTCTACCGCCTCCACCAAGTAGCGGGCGACGGGAATCTCCCGCTCCGGCTCCTCGCTCAGTGACACGCGGATGGTGTCGCCGATGCCCTCGGTCAGCAAGGCACCGATACCCACAGCGCTCTTGATTCTGCCGTCTTCGCCCTCGCCGGCCTCGGTCACACCGAGGTGGAGCGGATAGTGCATATCTTCTTTGTCCATCGTGGCGACAAGCAGGCGCACGGTGCGCACCATCACCACAGTGTTGGAAGCCTTGATGGAAATCACCACATCGTCAAACTGCTCGCGCTTGAAGATGCGCAGGAACTCCATACAACTCTCCACGATGCCCTCTGGCGTATCACCGTAACGGCTCATGATGCGGTCGGAGAGCGAACCATGATTGACCCCGATGCGCACGGCGGTGTGATGCTCCTTGCAGATGTTGAGGAACGGCACTAACTTGCGCTCTATCTTCAGCAGTTCCTCAGCATATTCCTCGTCGGTATATTCCAAATGCTTGAACGTACGCCCCGGATCCACATAGTTGCCGGGATTGATGCGCACCTTCTCGCAGTAGAGGGCGGCAATGTCAGCCACGTGTGCCGTGAAATGCACATCGGCAACCAAGGGGGCTGTGTAACCGTCTGCCTTCAACCGTGCCGAGATATTCTTCATGTTCTCCGCCTCGCGCGTTCCCTGCGTGGTGAAGCGCACCAGTTCGCCACCTGCGTCAATGATGCGCTTGGCCTGTGCCACGCATCCCTCGGTGTCATTCGTATCTACCGTACCCATCGACTGTACGCGGATAGGATTGCTGCCGCCCACGCCAATCTGCCCGATACGGGTTTCTGATGATATTCTTCTCTGGTACATTCAGTTGGTCTTAAAGTTATATTTCACCTCGGCAAGGTCTTTGTTTGCCTTCTCTATCTTCGCCTTCAGGCCGTCCTTATAGGCTGTGAGCCGCGCTGCCAATGCCTCATCGCCGAGCGACAGCATCTCTACGGCGAGAATCGCGGCGTTCTGCGCACCGTTCACACCCACCGTTGCCACGGGGATGCCCGGCGGCATCTGGATGATGGAGAGCATGGCGTCGAGCCCGTCGAGCATTCCCTTGATGGGTACGCCGATGACGGGCAGCGTGGTGGAGGCAGCAATCACGCCCGGCAGGGCGGCTGCCATCCCGGCTCCCGCAATAATCACTTTAAGCCCACGGTCTTTTGCCGTGCGGGCAAACTCCTCTACTGCCTCCGGCGTGCGGTGTGCCGAGAGTGCGTTCACTTCAAAAGGCACCTGCAGCTCGTCGAGCAACTTGCAGGCTTTCTCCATAACGGGCAAGTCACTGGTGCTGCCCATGATAATGCTTACTAATGGTTTCATATCTCTTGTTTTCCTTAATCACAAAAAGAGCAGGCCGACCACGGCGCAGAACAGTCCCACGAAGAACCCGGAGACCACCTGCGGCAGCGTGTGCTGACGGAGAATCATGCGGCTCGTGCCAAGTACGCCCGCCAACACGAACACCAGGCACAGCCACCAGACGGGATTGAAGTTGAACAACTCGCCGAACACGAAGAGCGCTCCCGCCACACCTCCGATGGCAGCCATGTGGGTGGAAATCTTCCACCACACGTTAATCAGGGCGCACACAATCTGGATGACCAAAGCCGCGGAGAGGATGCCGCCCATGAAATGGGGGATGTGCAGCAGCTCCATCAGATAGATGCAGAAGAAATAGCAGAGGATGGAAATCACATAGGGCACCATGCGCCGCTCCTTGTGTCCCAGTTCTATCAGGTTCCACCCCTGAGACCGCCGATAGAAATGAATCAGCACCGTGGGCAGCAGAATGGTGAATGCGTAAGTCAGCGCAAGCACCTGCAGCTTATAGCCCCAGGGCATCAGTCCGAGGTAGCTGAACGCAAACAGCGCCACCAAGCCCACTATCGGCAGGTAGAACGGGTTGAACAGCATGCTGATTACCCGTGCCGTCAATATGATGCTTTTTTCCTTTGTCATCCGTCTCATTCTTTTCTCAGTCTTGCGATGGGCAGCCCTAACTGCTCACGATATTTCGCCACCGTGCGCCGCGCGATAGGAATCCCCCGCCCGGCAAGCGCCGCCGCCAACGCATCGTCGCTCAACGGTTTCTTCTTGTCCTCCGCAGCAATGATGTCGCCCAGCACCGACTTAATCTGCCGCGTCGATAGTTCCTCGCCGTTCTCCATCGTATAGCCGTCGCTGAAGAAATAGCGCAGGGGGAAAGTGCCCCAGCGGGTCTGCGCGTACTTCGAGTTGCTGACGCGCGACACGGTAGAGAGGTCAAGTCCTGTCTTCTCCGCCACATCCTTCAAGATCATCGGACGGAGAGAAGCCTCCTCGCCGTCAAGGAAGAACTGCCGCTGCCACTGGATGATGGCGCGCATGGTGATTGTCAGCGTGTGGCGGCGCACCTTGATGGCATCAATGAAGCCTTGCGCGGAATCCACCTTCTGCTTGATATAGAGCAGCGCCTCCTTGGTCTGCCGGCTCAGATTATCCTTGTTCTGCTGATACTCCTTCATCGAATCGACAAACGACTGCGATACCTTCAGTTCGGGAATCTCGCCGCTGTTCAGCGTGAAGGTGATGGTTCCGTCGTCCTGAGTCTCCACGATGAAGTCGGGGGTTATCTGCTGCAGGCTTCTGCCCACCGTCTCCCCCAACGAGGCCCCCGGACGGGGATTGAGTTTCCGCAGTTCGCGGAATAGTGCCTCTGCCTGAACATCGTTCAACTGGAGTGCCGACTGTATTCTGCCCCAGTGCTTCCTCGTGAAGTCATCGAAGTAGTCGCCTACCGCGCGCTCCATCAGGTTTTTTAGCTTCGACGGCTCGCGGCGGGCAATCTGCAGCATCAGGCACTCCTGCAGCGAGCGGGCACCGATGCCAGGCGGGTCGAAGCGCTGAATCTGCCGAAGCACACGCTCTATCTCGTCGCTATCCACATAGAGGTTATGATAGACTGCAAGCTCGTCGCTGATGCTCTCCAAATCCTTGCGCAGCAGACCGTCATCGTCAAGCGAGCCAATCAGGTATTCCATGATGTCGCGCTCCCGCTCGTCCATATCCACCTCGTTCATCTGCTCCTTCAACTGGTCGTAGAAGGATGCCGTGTCGCCATAGACCATTTCCTCGCGCTCCTCCGAGACCGAGCGCCCGCCGGAATAGACGGGCAGGTCCTCGTCGTCGCGCCCGATATTGCTCAGCGCCTCATCGAGTGCCGACTGCCGCTCCTCGCGCTCGGTGAGCACGTCGAAATCCTCCTCCGGCGGCAGGTCGTCGTCGTTCTCGCTGTCATGGCTCTCGCCCAACGCATCGTATGGCGACTCCGCCTCCAATGCCGGGTTGTCGTGCATCTCCGTGTTGATGCGATCAACAAGCTCCGTCAAGGACAGTTGCACGAGTGATGCCTGCAACAGCTGCTGCTGCGACACGCTCTGCGCAAGCCGTTGGTCTTGCTTCTGCTCCTGTATCTGCGTCTGCTTGTCGGCCATTACTTGTCACTCTTGAAATATTCCGCCAACTGCCCGGCATGTGCAGCCAGTTCTGCGGGGTCGGCATTGCCAAACCGCCGCCATATCTGCTGACAAGGCAGCAGCAACGCGTCGAATATCATTTCCTTGCGGTTCAGATAGGGGTCGCAGTGCATGTATATCTCCAGCACATCCGCTACATCCTGCGGCTTCACCCGCATCAGCCGCGCCAGTTCCTGCACCTCCGGGGTGTCTGCCACCATCGTGACGGGCGTCAGCCGGAAATACAGGTCGAGAATCATCGTCAGCATCACGGGCGTCATCTGCTCCCCTTCCGCCACGGGCTTGAAGTCTTTCTCGAAACTCTCGTTCATCTCCACGCCTTCGTAGAACTCGTCGGCATTATTGAATCCCTTCATCCCGCGCAGCAGGCTCACCGCCCGCGACAGCTTACGGGGATTATTGCTGTAAGTCTCCCATATATGCTCTATGCGCGGCGTTTCCAGATTTGCCAACTGGCACATCTTGTTAGCGAGGACTGCGGGGGGGATATGCAGTTCCAAGCTCAAATCGACCATCTTCCGATGATACATCGGCTTTACGCCGACAGGCTTTTGCAGATAAATCTGCATCAGCAAAAGCCAGTAATCGTCCTGCCACTTTGAGTTTCTTGCCATATCCTCCGTATTTTTCTGCAAAAATACACTTTTTCCATTATACCTGCAACTGAAAACGGAAAAAACTTATCGGAAAGCCGCGCCTTTTCAACGACGGTCCAAGCCCGTCACGGCATCAAGCAATCCCGCACAGGCATCCTCCAACAGCTCTACGGCGAAATCGAAATCTCGGTCAGTGCCATAATAAGGATCTGGAACGGTCTGCTGTCCAGCATGGCTGCGGAAATAATCGCGAATGCGGGCCACCTTCTTGCGGTCAGCTTCCGAGCGCATCTGCCGCGCCACATCGCGATAGTTCTCCTCATCCATCACCACGATAAGGTCGAAGCGGTCGAAGTCGGCAGGGGAGAACTGACGGGCGCGATGGTCGAACACATAGCCGTGGCGCACACCACACTGCCGCATCCTCCTGTCGGGCAACTGCCCCACATGCCACGACCCGATGCCGGCGGAGTCAATATAGAATTCCTCCGACAGCCCACGCTCCTCCACCAAGTGGTGCATAATGCCGTCGGCTGCCGGGGAGCGGCAGATATTACCGAGGCAGATAAACAAGATTCTTCTAACACCCTGGGATTTCAAGTCATTACGATTGTTCATGCTTCATCAGTTTTACTTTGGATTTGCAAAGTTACGCATAATAATCGAGATTACCATCAACCGACAAGTTTTAAGATGAAATAATACATAAAAATAAGCAAATACAAATCACGTATTGAGCCTAAAGGCGAAATTGAAAAATATTTAAAAGAAGAAGGCGCTTGCAACAAGTGCGGTTCCGTCTTTTTTCTGCTTTCAAATTCCCACTCTTTTAAAGTTCTTTTTGGGGCATTTTCGGTTTCGCAACAGTGAACTATAAGCCTCACAATATCAAACTATTAGCACCGCATTATCAAAATCCGTGTTATATTTTCTCAAATTCCGTGTTATATTTCGGAAAAAAGTAACACGGAATTTATCAAAAAGTAACACGAAAATTGATAAAAAGTAACACGGAATTTGAAAGTATGGAGCAGAGAGTTCAAAAATGGGGAGCCGAGAGTCCAGCATCCCGGCACATATTGTTCTGCGAAATATGTTTAAA
>JAFLSG010000067.1 GCA_022511065.1 Prevotella sp. | reverse complement strand
TCCTCATCTACGACAAGAAGATTTCCAACATCAAGGACTTCCTGCCCATCCTGCAGCCCGCAGCAGAGAGTGGCCGTGCGCTGCTCGTCATCGCAGAGGACGTGGATTCTGAGGCACTGACTACGCTCGTAGTAAACCGTCTGCGTGCAGGTCTGAAGATTTGCGCTGTTAAGGCTCCCGGTTTCGGCGATCGTCGCAAGGCCATGCTCGAGGACATCGCAACGCTGACCGGCGGTGTGGTTATCAGCGAGGAGAAGGGTCTGAAGCTTGAGCAGGCTACCATTGAGATGCTTGGTACTGCCGAGAAGGTTACCGTTTCCAAGGACAATACGACCATCGTGGATGGTGCAGGTTCCAAGGAGGCTATCCAGGATCGTATCGCACAGATCAAGAAGGAGATTGAGAACACCACCAGCTCTTACGATAAGGAGAAGCTGCAGGAGCGTCTTGCCAAATTGGCAGGTGGCGTAGCCGTGCTTTACGTAGGTGCAAACTCCGAGGTGGAGATGAAGGAAAAGAAAGACCGTGTAGATGATGCACTCTGTGCTACCCGCGCAGCCATCGAGGAAGGTGTCGTTGCAGGTGGTGGTACTACCTACATCCGTGCGCTTGATGCACTTGCTGAAGTGAAGGGCGACAATGCCGACGAGCAGACGGGTATCAACATCATCAAGCGTGCCATCGAGGAGCCGCTTCGTCAGATTGTGTTCAATGCCGGTGGCGAAGGTGCGGTTGTCGTTCAGAAGGTGCGCGAGGGTAAGGGTGACTATGGCTACAATGCCCGCACGGATGTCTATGAAGACCTGCGTGAGGCTGGTGTCATTGACCCCGCCAAGGTGGCACGTGTGGCATTGGAGAACGCTGCCTCTATCGCAGGTATGTTCCTGACCACCGAGTGCCTTATCACCGACAAACCCGAGAAAGAGCCTGCCATGCCGATGGGTGGCGCCCCGGGTATGGGTGGAATGATGTAAGTCTGCGCATAGTCAGATAATACATTTTTGCAAAGCAAACATATCAATTTGGGGGATGGGAGTCGGCTTCCATCCCTATTTTTTAGTATTTTTGTTCGCACACAGTGATTTTTTATGCAAAAAACTTGGAGGCATTTGGAATTCGGCGTACCTTTGCATCGTCAAAAGGAAAGTGTTCCATTGACAAAATAGTATTAGAAACTTTCATGTAAAAGATATTTTTTGATTTGTTTTAGTAGATTAGTTTTTAAGTAGTTTGTTTTTGAAACCGGTTGTCGGGAGACAATCGGTTTTTTTGTTTCCCATAAGTTTGTGAGTCTCGGGGATTTTCCGTACTTTTGCAACGGAATGAAGACAACATTGTAGAACCAGCCGAAACAATCTTTCAAACATGAGAAAATCCTGTGCATTTATTCTTTCCCTCGTCGCTGTCCTGGGCTTCGCGCAGACACAGCGGATAGGTGATTTCATTGAATCCACGTCTTACAATCTGGACAAAATCGGTGTGAAACGCACGCAGCAATACTTTCCCGAAGGCAATGCCTTTGTGTGTGAGAATGGCGTGAACCGTTTTACGCGTGCCCTTTACGGTGGGTTTACAGACTATCGCGTGGAGACTTCCGATTGCCCGGTGTTTGCGGTGGTGAAGAAGAATTACCATCGAAACATCCGTTTTGTGGTCAATGGTGTGCCTCTTGACTCCACGGACTATTGCAAGGCGTGGTATGCCGATGGGCGGCGTACCTATCATTTGCGGGATGCCCGATGGAGGAAAGGTGATAGGGACACGCTTCGGTTGGATGTGGTAGCCTTGCCTGACGAGGAAGGTGCAGTGTTCCGTTTTACTTGTGGCGAGGGACTTGATGCCCCTATGCTCCGCATCAAAGCATTGGTAAGTGAGATTGCGCAGCCCAAACTCCATCGGAATGGTGACATCGGGGCAGATGCTCCCGGCGTGTTTGAGGCTGTCGGCGAGCCGCAGGTCTATGAGAGTGTCGGCGCGAATGGTGGTGTTGCCTATGTCTATGTCCGTCTCAACGAGGTGGCTTCTCTTTCTGATAAGGAGGCTGATGATTTGTATAAGAAGGCACTTTATTATAATAACCAGCTTGCTTCCCGCATTGAGTTCCAGACCCCTGACCCTTATATCAATACGCTTGGCAGTGCTTTAGTGTTTGCAGCCGATGGCGACTGGGATGGGCAGACGTGGCTGCATGGGTGTGTCGGTTGGCGAATGCCGTTGGCGGGTTGGCGTGCGGGTTATCTCGGTGATGTGCTTGGTTGGCGAGATCGTGCCGTCAGTCACTTTGATGCCTACGCAAAGAGTCAGGTGACGAATGTGGAGCCCGTCATCCCGCATCCCTCTCAGGATTCCGTGCTAAACCTTGCCCGTGCGGAGAAACGGTGGGGAACGCAGATGTACTCCAATGGATATATCTGCCGAAACCCCGAGCGAAATGACCAGATGCACCATTATGACATGAACCTCAACTACATCGACGAACTGATGTGGCATTTCCAATATGACGCTGACACGGTTTATATGCGCAAGATGTGGCCCGTCATTACCTCGCATCTTGCGTGGGAGAAGCGCAATTATGACCCTGACGGCGATCATCTTTATGATGCCTACTGCTGCATCTGGGCATCCGATGCGCTTTACTATAGTGGTGGAGCCGTGACGCATAGCTCCGCCTATAACTATCGTGCCAACCGACTTGCCGCCCGTATTGCGGAGATTCTTGGGGAAGATTCGCGCCCCTATCAGGCTGAGGCTGATGCCATTCTGCGGGCGATGAATGCCCGCCTGTGGATGGATGACAAGGGTGCGTGGGCAGAATATCAGGATGCGATGGGGTTGAAGCGCCGTCATGAGAGTCCTGCCGTGTGGAGCATCTATACGCCGATAGACTGCGGAGTGGGTACGCCAGAGCAGGCATATCGTGCGACGCGCTATGTGGATACGGTCATTCCACATATCGATGTGGAGGATACAGGTTATCAAACCATCTCCACTTCCAACTGGCTACCCTATTCGTGGAGCATCAACAATGTGGCTGCGGCTGAGGTGATGCACACGGCCCTCGCCTATTTCGAGGCAGGTCGCAACGATGAGGCTTATCGGTTGATGAAGGCGAACATCCTCGATCAGATGTACTACGGGGCAAGTCCTGCGAACTTCGGACAGGTCAGTTACTATGATGCCGCCCGTGGTGAATGCTACCGCGACTTCGGAGATTGTATCGGTATCTCCTCCCGTACGCTTATTCAGGGATTGTTCGGTGTCGTACCCAATGCGCTTGACGGCAAGTGCATCATTCGCCCGGGCTTCCCTGAGGAGTGGGATAGTGCTTCTTTGACGACACCTTATATTAAATATAGGTACGCGCGTAAAGGCGGCAAGATGGTCTATGAGGTTACTCAAGACTTCCCGCAACCGCTGCAAATCGTGATTCGCCAGAATCTCGGCAACGGGCATTACCGTGACATCGTCGGCACGAGTGAGCGGCATCAGGTGATAAAGACCGATATTCCGCAATGTGAGGCAGAGACTTATATGATGGCAACAGTAGAGAAGAAAGCGAAGTCAGCAGAGAAATGGGGCACAGCCGAACCCAACCTGACGAAGAAATTCAATCCGCAGACGATTGACCATTACTTTAATTCTTCCGTTGCCGACATCTTTAAGAATCAGTATCTCTCTCCCCGTCCACAAGTGACAACGCTTCAGATACCGGTGCAAGGCATAGGAGAGTGGTGTCATCCCCAACTGACGGCAGAGATTAACGACTCCGTATTCCGCACGCTGATACATAAAGGACAGTTCTCCGTGGCGGGTGTTCCGTTCCGCACGCCTGCCGAAGGGGTGAACATTGTCTATACCAGTCTGTGGGATAACTATCCCGATGCAGTGACTGTACCGCTCAAAGGCACGGCTGAAAGTGCCTACCTGCTCATGGCTGGCTCTACCAATCACATGCAGAGCCGCATCGACAACGGGCTTATTGTTGTCACCTACACCGACCAATCTACGGACACGCTCGTGCTGCGAAACCCAGAAAACTGGTGCCCCATTGAGCAAGACTACTATATTGACGGCAAGGCTTTTACAACTAATGTCCTCCGTCCTTATCGCGTCTGCCTTTCCAATGGAGTGGTGTCCCGCGATTTAGAGAAGGCTTTGGGCAACAATGTGATACAAGGTGTATATGGGCGTGAGATACCTGGAGGTGCGGCGCAGATGCTGCGAATGCCGCTTAATCCTCGAAAGCAACTTCGCTCGCTCACGCTGCGCACCCTCTCTAATGATGTGGTTATCGGTCTGATGGCCGTTACCCTGCAATGATTTTGACACGCAATGAAACAACTTCTTGAACTTTACAGGCAATGGCGGGGGGCAGAACCCGCTGATGTGCAGCAGCTTCCCGGGGCGGGCAGCAATCGTACTTATGTCCGTTTCACGGATGCAGAGGGCGAAACCGCCGTTGGTGTCATCGGTACGAACCTTGATGAGAACCATGCTTTCCTCACGCTGACCGAGCATTTCACCCATCAGCAGTTGCCCGTACCACGTATTCTTGCCGTCAGTCCTGACCGAATGCGCTATCTCCAGACCGACCTCGGCTCGCTCTCCCTCTTTGATGCTGTGCGGGGTGGGCGTGAATCGGGTGGTCGCTATACGTTGAAAGAACAGGAATTGCTCCGCCGTACCATCCGTGAACTACCGAATATCCAAATACGCGGTGCGCATGGACTCGACTTCTCCTGTTGCTTTCCGCAAGCGGAGTTTGACCGCGAGGGTGTGCTGTTCGACCTCAATTATTTCAAGTATTGCTTTCTGAAACCCGTCGGACTTGAGTTCCACGAACTGAAACTGGAGGCGGATTTCCGTCTGCTTGCCAAAGACCTCACCACGGATTCGTGGCCTATTGGCGAGTCGGGACAAACCTCGGCAGCGCCCTGTTTCCTCTATCGCGACTTTCAGTCGCGCAATGTCATGTTGGTAGATGGACAGCCTTACTTCATTGATTATCAGGGTGGGCGCCGCGGACCTTATTATTATGACCTTGCCTCCTTCCTCTGGCAAGCCTCTGCTCAATATTCCCACAAACTCCGCCGTGAGCTCGTCCGCGAGTATTACGATGCGCTGCAGCGTTATGTTGAGGTGCCGCCCGTGCGCCATTTTGTCGCTCGCCTGTCGCTTTTCGTGCTTTTCCGTACGCTTCAGGTGCTTGGCGCTTACGGCTTCCGAGGCTATTTCGAGCGGAAGCACCATTTCATTGCCTCCATTCCCCCTGCCATTCAGAATCTTCGCGAACTGCTTGCGTATGATGAAGGCTCGCACCTTTTCCACTATCCTTACTTGATGGAACTTTTGGATAGGCTCACCGAACAGCCCCGATTCCAATCGGTTGAACGGAAAACTGCCACGCCCTCCAAATATGATGGGCAAGGAAAGCTTGTCGTTCGGGTATATAGTTTCTCTTACCGCAAGGGCATTCCCGAGGATGAATCGGGCAACGGGGGCGGTTATGTGTTCGATTGTCGCAGCACCCACAACCCTGGTCGCTACGAACCTTACAAGCAATTGACGGGACTTGATGAGCCAGTTATCCGCTTCTTGGAGGATGATGGTGAAATTCTTACTTTCCTCGATTCCGTCTATCAGTTGGCGGATGCTCACGTGCGCCGCTATATGGAGCGTGGTTTTACATCGCTGATGTTCTCTTTCGGCTGCACGGGTGGACAGCATCGCTCCGTCTATTCCGCGCAGCATCTTGCCGAGCATATCCATGAGAAGTTTGGCATTGAGGTACGCGTCTGCCATCGGGAGCAGGGTATCAGTCAGGTGTTGGAAGCAAAGTCGTGATGCGTTACTATATGTCTGCTATGGAAATCTATTGATATATGGAGAGGTTTAGGTATTGCGCTATCATCATCTTGACGTGTTTGTCGGTTTCTGCCGCAGCTTCTCCCTCGGATTCCACCGCGGTGGAAACGCTGCCTTTGCCAGAACTTCCGGCAACACTCCGCGAGCCTACTGCTCGGGCTAATTATATCATCGTCCACTTTTGGGATGCGATGGACTTCCGCGGCACGGTGCGCTCTCGTGACAGGGGCTTTATGGAGCAGAACTTTGCCAACTATATCAGTGTGTTTCCGTATGCCGATGAGGAGGCACGGCGCGAGGCAGTCGCCACGCTGCTGCACAAGGCAGAGGCTGATTCCTTGGCATTTTGTCTGCTTGCTGATGTTGCCGAGAAGTATCTCTATGAGCCCAATTCGCCGATGTTGTCCGAGGATTTCTACATCTTGTTTCTCGAACACTTGGTGAATGCTCCTCTGTTGGGCAACAAGACCACCCGTCTGCGTTGGCAGTTGGAGGCTGCTCGGAAGAACCGTCCTGGCATGACGGCTGCTGATTTCGGCTATACCACGCGCGAGGGAGTGCGCACGACACTCCATCAAACACATTCCGAAGAACAACTGTTGCTGCTATTCTACGACCCGGAGTGTGAGCATTGCAAGGAAGTCATGGCCTCCTTACAACAGAATGCAACTTTGAATCGCCTTGTTGCCGAGAAGCGGCTGACGGTGTTGGCGGTCTATTCGGGCGACGACCGCGACTTGTGGGAGCGTGATGCCGCTGCCCTGCCTGCTGACTGGACGGTAGGCTATGAGACAGGATGGCTGCAAGACACGGGTGCGTATGTCCTTCGGGCGATGCCGACGCTCTACTTGCTCGACCGCAATAAGCGGGTCATTCAGAAGGATGTGCAGCCACATCAGTTGTTCATGCAGTAACTCTCCATCAACCATTCTTGCAAAGTTTGCTCCGCTTTTCTCGTTAGTCTGCGGGAAAATGGCTATCTTTGCAACGTGAAGCAAGCAATGATTTTCGCTGCGGGCTTGGGCACACGCCTGAAGCCGCTGACCGACACGATGCCGAAGGCGTTGGTGAGGGTGGGGGGTGAGCCCCTGCTTTATCATGTCATCATGCGGTTGAAGACGGCGGGCGTGGAGCGCTTTGTGGTGAATGTGCATCACTTTGCGGAGCAGATAGCCAGTTACTTAGAGGCAAACGGAAACTTCGGATTGGACATCCGCCTCTCTGATGAGCGCGGCTGTTTGTTGGATACGGGCGGCGGTATCAAGAAGGCTGCGGCAATGTTCGATGCCGATAGTCCGATACTGATACACAACGTGGATATTCTCAGCAACGTTCCTTTGGAGGCTTTGGCGCTTGATGGCGAGAGCGATGCGCTGCTCGTGGTGAGTGAGCGAAGCACGAAGCGTTATTTGCTGTTCGATGATACGATGAGGCTTCGAGGTTGGACAAACATTGAAACGGGCGAAATCAGGTCGTCATCCCGTGCGCCACTGTCGAAAGAAGATGCCGGCAGTCTGCGGAAACTTGCCTTTTCAGGCATCCATCTGCTGTCACCTCGACTGCTGCCACTGATGGATACTTGGGGTGATTGCTTCCCGATTATGGATTTCTATCTCGAAGTATGCGTAGACAAACGCCTGACAGGCTATGAAGCGAAAGGGCTTCGACTGATGGATGTGGGGAAACTCGATACCTTGGAACAGGCAGAGCAATTCCTCAACGCGCTATAAGATAGTGCGAAAGTAATGGCAGAACAATTTCTAAATATATTATAAGTTATATGGCACAGAAGATTATTATTTTGGATTTCGGTTCTCAGACAACGCAGCTGATTGGCCGTCGTGTGCGTGAGTTGGACACCTTCTGCGAGATTATGCCTTACAACAAGTTCCCGAAGGACGACCCGAGCGTCATCGGTGTGATACTGAGTGGCTCGCCCTATTCGGTTCACGACCCCGAGGCGTTCAAGGTCGATTTGTCGGAGTTCGTGGGCAGACTGCCCGTGCTTGGCATCTGCTACGGTGCGCAGTTCATCTCCCACACGTTGGGTGGAAAGGTGGAGAAGGCCGACTCGCGTGAGTACGGACGGGCAAATCTGCAGATGGTAGATACAAGTTGTCCGCTCTTCAAGGGCTTCGAGCAGCACTCACAAGTGTGGATGAGCCACGGTGATACGATTACCGCCATCCCCGAAGGCTTCAAGGTGATAGGCTCTACTGCCGACGTGAAGAACGCGGCGTATGCCGATGCGAGCCGCAATATCTATGCCGTGCAGTTCCATCCCGAGGTGTTCCACACGTTGCAGGGCACGCAACTCCTGCGCAACTTCGTGGTGGATATCTGCGGAAGCCGACAGGAGTGGAGTGCCGCCTCGTTTGTGGATTCCACCGTTGCCGAGTTGAAAGCGCAGTTAGGTAACGACCGCGTAATCCTCGGTTTGTCGGGCGGTGTCGATTCCAGCGTGGCAGCCGTACTGCTGAATCGTGCCATCGGGCAGAACCTCACCTGTATCTTCGTGGATCATGGCATGCTCCGCAAGAACGAGTTCCAGCAGGTGATGGACGACTATAAGGTGTTGGGGCTGAATGTTATTGGCGTGGATGCGAGTGCGAAGTTCTTCGCTGACCTTGCGGGTGTGACCGACCCGGAGCAGAAACGCAAGATTATCGGACGTGACTTTGTGGAGGTATTCAACGCCGAGGCAAAGAAGATTACCGATGCAAAGTGGCTCGCGCAAGGCACAATCTACCCCGACCGCATCGAGAGTCTGAACATCACGGGCAAGGTAATCAAGAGTCATCACAATGTGGGCGGTCTGCCAAAAGAGATGCATCTGCAACTGTGCGAGCCGCTGCAGTGGCTATTTAAGGATGAAGTGCGCCGCGTAGGTCGCCAACTTGGCATGCCCGAGCATCTGATAACCCGTCACCCGTTCCCCGGTCCCGGCCTGGCTGTGCGTATCCTCGGCGACATTACCCCCGAGAAAGTGCGCATCTTGCAGGATGCTGACGACATCTATATCCGCGGACTGCGCGACTATAAGGTACGGTTGAGCGGCGAAGAGGCTCGCAAGGTGCTTGCCGCAGGCGTGCCGGCAGAGATGACCGACGGCGAGATTGAGGTGTCGCTCTACGATCAGATTTGGCAGGCTGGCACCGTCTTGCTCTCCACCGTCCGCTCGGTGGGCGTCATGGGCGACGAGCGTACTTATGAGCATCCCGTGGCATTGCGCGCCGTGACGAGCACGGATGCGATGACTGCCGACTGGGCGCACCTGCCCTATGACTTTATGGCGAAGGTTTCTAACGAGATCATCAACAAGGTGCGGGGCGTGAACCGCGTCTGCTATGATATCTCCTCAAAGCCGCCCTCGACGATTGAGTGGGAATGAAAACAAAATCGTATTTTTGCCGAGTAATCATTTAAACACAAAAAGATATGCCACAGACATCTGTTATATCGCAAGATGCAAATGCCGTGACGGTGCGATTGAGTCGTCGCCGTTGGAGTCGTATTCAGAAGTTAGAAGAGACTTACAAACTGGCTTGTGCCATCAGGCGGGGCATGAAACAGGCGGAAACAGCCCCTGCCATGAGCTTTGAGGAAGCTGTCGAGAGCCTTCGTGCATTATGAAAGTAAGAATCTCTGAGGAGTTCAATATTGCTTATAAGCGGCTGAAGAAAAAGTATCGGTCGCTGCAAGCAGATTTTGAGACATTGTTATTGTCACTCCAAGCGAAGCCAGAGCAAGGTGTTGAAATCTTTGATGGCGTGCGGAAAATCCGGCTTTCCATCCGTTCAAAAGGCAGAGGCAAGAGTGGTGGTGCCCGTGTGATAGTGCGAGTAAAGATTGTGAAAGATGAGTTACAGTTGCTTTACATCTACGATAAGAGTGACTATGAGAATGTGAACGACAGTTTTCTGCGTGACATTCTGCAACGTATGGAATAGAATTACTCAACAAGTCACATTAAAGCAGGGGCGGTTTTAACCCAAATCAGCCTCGTCGGAAAGGAATAATCTCTACGACTTGTTCCGATATCACTTACGACTCATCCGAATATCTCTTTCATCCTTATAGGGATATTCAGACGAGTCGTAGGAGATATTGCGATAACTTAAAGATATCAACAATTACTGCAGTGTTAGTTCTTTTTGGAGTTCTTGTTTAGTAAACCCCTTCCTTTTCCCTAATCCTTCCTACAAATTCATTAGAATCGTCAACCCTAACAATCGCAAACTGAATGAATTTTTGTCTTCCTATTTGGATTTGTCCATCAGAGAATAAATACAAAAAAGCCTTCTTGAGCGTTTTCTTGTATAATACTGTTCCTCTGATATCTGTTATGATAACTTTCACTTTAGGAGTGGATGTGAAAACAAAATCAGGAGAATTGGATTTTAGTGTTGCAACAACGGAATAATAATACTTGCCTTCAATATCTATAGTGGAAAGCCTGCGAACAATTTCTGCTCCTAATGTAGGTTTGGATGTTTCTTGGGAAAAGCATGTGCCCACTAATGCTGATAGCGCAAATAATAATACTAAAAATCGTTTCATAACGTTGGTAGAAAATCGTTTGTATATTGGATTTGGCAACAAAGTTATAAAAAACTGCACAGAAAACAAAGAAAAAGTTGGTTTTCTGTGCAGATTTTTATAACTTTATGCAAGTTTGCTTGTTAAAGGATAGATTGAAATACGAAAGGGTTTGGAGGTGGCAAGCGAATTGACTGGAATCACCCTACAAATTGAATGGAGGCTCCAAGCACATCGTTTGAAGCCTCCAAACGGGGTGAATTCAGCCTCCAAACGACCCGAATGGAGGCTCCAAACGATGAGCATTCAACCTACTCGCTTTCCGCATTAGCCTATATGCGATAAGTATTCATGGCATATACACGCTGTATTTAGCCTATATACAGAAAGTATTCAGCCCCTATACAACTTGTATTCACGTTATATACAGTTTCCGTACAACCTATGAGCGGCAGGAGTTCAGCCTATGCGTGGCAGAAGTTCAGTCTGCAAGCGGAAAGGGATTCGGCTTGCTGACCTACTCCCCGACGATTTCCTGCGCCCGAGCGAGGGCGAGGTCGATGTGGTTGCAGATGTTCTCCTCGCCGAGCAACTCGCTGAAACCATTGCGCTTGAGCACCGCCTCCACCTTGGGCACGACGCCGGAGAGCACAATCGTGATGCCCTCCCGCTGACTGGTGCGGCAGAGATTCTCAAGGTTGTGCAGACCCGTGGAGTCGATGAACGGCACCTTGCGCATACGGATGATGCGCACCTGCGGACGGTTTCCGTAGCGACCCATGATGTCCTCGAAGCGGTTGCCCGCGCCGAAGAAGTAAGGGCCGTTGATTTCATACACCTCCGTGCGCTTGGGAATGGTGAGGTGTTCGAGGTTGCCGCGCTGCATATCCGCATCCTCGTTGAGGTCTATCTCGTTGAGAACCACCTTCACATCGGTGGTCTCCGCCATGCGTTTCATGAAGAGCAGACAGGCGCAGACAAGCCCAAACTCGATGGCTACGGTGAGGTCGAAGATGATGGTGAGGAAGAACGTGAGCAGCAGCACGGTGACATCGCTCTTGGGATTGCGCAGCATGGCAAGGAACGAACGCCAGCCACTCATGCCATAAGACACCACTACCAGTACACCGGCGAGGCACGCCATCGGTATATACTGCGCCAACGGCATGAGGAAGAGGAAGATGAGTAGCAGCACCACGGCGTGGACGATGCCCGCCACGGGGGTGCGCCCGCCGTTGTTGATGTTCGCCATCGTGCGCGCAATGGCACCCGTGGCGGGTATTCCGCCGAAGATGGGCGATGCGATGTTGGCGATGCCCTGCCCGATAAGTTCGGTGTTAGAGTTGTGATGGTCGCCGATGGCACCGTCAGCCACGGTTGCCGAGAGCAACGACTCGATAGCACCGAGCACGGCAATCGTCACGGCGGGGCTTACCAAACCCTTCACCGTCTCCCACGACAGGGCGGGTACGACGGCCTCTGGCAACGTGGCACTGATGCTGAAGCGGTCGCCGATGGTCTCCACCGTCGTCACACCCGCGTACTGCTTGAGCAGCAAAACGCCTACGGTCATCACGACAATCGCCACCAACGAGCCCGGCACCTTCTTGCTCAGCTTCGGCATCACGGCGATGACTGCCACGGATGCTATTCCCACCACTGCGCTCCACGGGTCAATGCTCCCTATATTATATATGTATGCCCCCCACTTGGCGATGAAATCCGCCGGCACCGCATCCATCTGCATACCCAAAAGGTCTTTCACCTGCGTGGTGAAGATGGTGACGGCGATACCGCTCGTGAAGCCCACGACGATGGGGTAGGGGATGTACTTGATGATTGTGCCAAGCCGTAGCACGCCGAGCAGAATGAGAAATGCGCCCGCCATGAGCGTGGCAACGGTAAGCCCCTGCACGCCATACTGTTGGATGATGCCATACACGATGACGATGAATGCACCAGTGGGGCCGCCTATCTGCACCTTGCTCCCGCCGAACACCGAAATCATGAGACCTGCCACGATGGCGGTGATGATGCCTTTCTCGGGTGATACGCCCGAGGCGATACCGAAGGCAATCGCCAACGGCAGCGCCACAATGCCCACAATGACGCCCGCCATGAGGTCGGCGGTGAACGTCTTGCGGTCATAATGCTTAATCGCCGAAAAGAATTTCGGCTTGAAATCCAATGTCTTTGTCATAAAGTCCTGTTATCCTGAGTGTGTGTCTGCGCGCCTGATTACTTCTGCTTCAGCAGGTCGCGGATTTCTGCGAGCAGTTCTTCCTGCGTCGGACCTGCGGGCGCTGCGGGTGCCTCTGGCTCCTCTTTCTTGCGGTTGAGGTTGTTGATGCCCTTCAGCATGAGGAAGATGCAGAGTGCCACGATGATGAAGTCGATGATGTTCTGGATGAACATACCGTACTGGATGTTCGCGTCGCCTACGGTAACTGCCAGTTCGGCGAAGTTGATGCCGCCCGTGAGCGAGCCGATAATCGGCATGAGAATGTTATCCACGAGTGAGGTAACGATCTTGCCGAAAGCGCCTCCGATGATGACGCCCACTGCCATGTCCATCACATTGCCCTTGACGGCAAACTCCTTGAATTCTTTGATAAAGCCCATAATCTCTTTTTATTGTTAAATGTTTGAATTTGTAAAGTGCATTTTGCAAACGCAGGTCTTTCGCTCCGGTTTTTTCAATCTTTAATCATTCCCGTCGCATCTTTAACCTGAATTAAGACTGAATCCGCGTGCAAATATCGGAAATTTTCCGTAACTTTGTGCCCGAAAAAGGAAAAAAGTGGCTGAAAGGCCTCAAAAAATGAATATAGATTTGGTATAAACCTTTTTAAATATTAAGTAAAATGACAAAAGTAGCTATTAACGGCTTTGGCCGTATCGGTCGCCTCGCATTCCGT
>JAFLSG010000066.1 GCA_022511065.1 Prevotella sp. | reverse complement strand
AAAAGATTATGAACGCAGCACAAGTTATTGAAGATCTCAAGAAGAGATTCCCCAATGAGCCGGAGTACATCCAGGCTGTTTCTGAAGTTCTTCCTACCATTGAGGAGGAATACAACAAGCACCCCGAGTTCGAGAAGGCAAACCTCATCGAGCGTCTTTGCATTCCCGACAGAATTCTGCAATTCCGTGTAACATGGGTAGATGACAAGGGTAACGTGCAGACCAACATGGGCTACCGCGTGCAGCACAACAACGCAATCGGCCCGTACAAAGGTGGACTGCGCTATCACAAGAGCGTGAACCTCGGTATTTTGAAGTTCCTCGCTTTCGAGCAGACCTTCAAGAACTCTCTGACCACGCTTCCTATGGGCGGTGCAAAGGGTGGCTCTGACTTCTCTCCCCGTGGCAAGAGCGACGCAGAGGTGATGCGCTTCTGTCAGGCATTCATGAACGAGCTGTATCGCCACATCGGTCCAGACGAGGATGTTCCCGCAGGTGACATCGGCGTAGGTGGCCGCGAGGTGGGCTATCTTTATGGCCAGTACAAGAAGCTGACCCACCAGTTCCAGGGCGTACTCACGGGTAAGGGCATCCCCTTCGGCGGTTCGTTCATCCGTCCCGAGGCTACGGGTTACGGCACTGTATATTTCCTGCTCTCCATGCTCGACACGCGTAACATCGACATCAAGGGCAAGACCGTGCTGATTTCTGGTTCCGGTAACGTGGCTCAGTATGCCACCGAGAAGTGCATCGAACTGGGTGCAAAGGTGCTGACCCTCTCTGATTCTGACGGTTACATCTACGACCCGGATGGTATCGACCGTGCAAAGCTCGACTATGTGATGGAGTTGAAGAACGTGGAGCGTGGCCGCATCAAGGAATATGCAGAGGAATATCCTAACGCAGTATATCATGCAGGTGAGCGTCCTTGGTTCGAGAAGGCTGACATCGCCCTGCCCTGCGCTACGCAGAACGAGATTAATGGCGAGGAAGCTGCAGCCCTCGTGAAGAACGGCGTGATTGCCGTGGCAGAAGGGGCCAACATGCCTTCACAGCCCGAAGCCATCAATATTTTCCAGGAAGCTAAGATTCTCTATGCTCCCGGTAAGGCTTCCAACGCAGGTGGCGTATCAGTATCGGGTCTTGAGATGTCGCAGAACTCTGAGCGTCTGAGCTGGACTGCCAAGGAGGTGGATGACTATCTGAAGCGCATCATGAACGACATCCACGAAAACTGCGTGAAGTACGGCACACAACCCGATGGCTACATCAACTACGTGAAGGGTGCCAACGTGGCAGGCTTCATGAAGGTGGCATCTGCCATGATGAGCCAAGGCATCGTGTAAGCTATCACGAATGTGAATAATCGAGTGAATATTTAGAATTGATAACTTATCACAACGGAAAGGGGAGAACTCTCGCAAGTTCTCCCCTTTTTGCATACTTTATTGCGGAAAAAGTTTGGTGGATGAAAAAATGTGTGTATATTTGCACTAACAATTTTGTTAGACAAGATTATTAGTGGCAAATAATAACATGAACGAACAGGAGAAACAGACCAAAGAACAAGCAATATTGGCAGCAGCAGAGCATGAGTTCCTGACCAAAGGATTCGATGGCACACGCACCACTTCAATAGCCGAAGCTGCCGGTGTAACCCATGCGATGCTACATTACTATTTCCGCACAAAAGAACAGCTTTTTGAGCGCATACTCAACGAGAAGATGTCACTAATGGCATCATCAATCACTGCCGTTCTTGGCGACCCATCGCTACCACTTGTTGAGCGTATCACACAAGGCATAACGCATCACTTTGATTTCCTCGCAGCAAATCCAGACCTGCCACGTTTTATTATCAATGAGGTGCTGACACATCCTGACCGACTTAAAATCATGCAGAAGAACATATCGAAGATTACGGGACAGCTATTCATACAATTGCAGAAAGACATCGAGGAGGCCTCCAAACATAATGAGGTGGAACACATTGATATGCGAATGCTCTTGATGGATATGGTATCACTCAATGTCATGCCCTTCCTTATGTACCCCATAGTACAAAATCTGTTCGCCGACATCGCGGCTGACAAAAGGCAGTTCTTGGAAGCCCGAAAGGCTGAAACTATCGAGACTATCATACGCAGAATAAAGAAACAATAATCAATATGAGATTCCAAAAACCTTTCTCCCTCCTTGTGGCATTGAGCGTTGCCAGCCTGATACAAGCACAGACACTCGACGAATGCCATCGAATGGCAAAAGACCACTATCCCGAAATACGCCAATACGACCTTATCTCACAGACGGAGCAGTTTAATCTGTCAAACGCTGCCCGCGCATGGATTCCGCAAGTGGTGCTGTCCGCACAAGCGACTTACCAGTCGGCAACACCCACCTACCCTGACGCCTTGGCGAATATGCTTACCGCACAAGGGTTGGAAACAACAGGACTGCACAAAGACCAATATAAAATTGCCATTGATGTGAACCAGACCATCTGGGACGGTGGACTATCAAAGGCGAACTGGGCGACAACAAAGGCGGAGGCTGTAGAGCAGCGCCGAATGGCGGATGTCGATATGTATGCTTTAGAAGAACGCGTCAATAGCATCTTTTTCAGCATCCTGTTGTTGGATGAGCGCATAGCGCAAACCGAAGCAAAAATGGATCTGTTGCAGAGCTGCCTTGACAAAATGCGTACCTACTGCCGCAATGGAGTGGCGATGCAAGCAGATGCCGATGCAGTTGAGGCGGAACTATTGACAGCTCATCAGGCATTGCAACAGGCACGAGTGTCACAAACAAGTTTTCGCCGGATGCTGGAACTTTTCATCGGCAGTCCGCTACGTGACGAGAAACTACCCAAACCGGCAATGCGCGAATTACGGAGCCGCACATCGGCACGTCCCGAATTGGAACTTTTCGATGCACGACTTAATTTACTCACAGCACGCGAGAAGTCAATAACTTCATCCGTCATGCCACGCTTCAGCGCCTTTGCACAAGGGTATTACGGATATCCGGGATTGGATATGTTCAAAAGCATGATGTCTGCGGATTGGACAATAAATGCCCTCATCGGGATGCGTATGTCATGGAATCTCGGGGCATTCTATACCAAAAAGAACTCATTGATGACTATTAACGTGGCACGCAAGCAGACAGAGGTACAACGAGACATCTTCCTTTTCAATACGCTGTTGCGTTCTACACAAGAGGAAGGCGAAATTACTCGTCTGCGTGAGGCTGTCGCCGATGATGAACGCATTGCTGAACTGCGCCATTCGGTACGCTTAGCCGCTGAATCGCAGTTGGCCAACGGCGTGATAGACACCACAGACCTGCTGCGCAAGATTACGGATGAGACGACTGCCGTGTTAAACAAAAACACGCATGAGATAGAACTGTTACAGGCAGCCTACAAGCTCAGCCACACCTTGAATCAATAAAAAGAGAATGATATGAGACAGATGTTTATTTATGCCGCAACAGCCATCGGACTGATGGCATGCGGGGAAAAGAGTGATTTCGATGCTTCAGGAACATTCGAGGCAACAGAAATCACGGTGTCGTCAGAGGCAACAGGACGCATTCTCTCGCTTGGTATCGAGGAAGGTATGCCCGTTGTCGCAGCGCAAAATATCGGAGCGATTGACAGCCTCCAACTGCATCTACAACGCCAACAACTCCAAGCGCAGCAGGCTGCTCTCTTGAAGAGCCGCCCCAATGTCCAGACACAAGTGTCGTCATTGCGCGAGCAGATTGCCAAACAACAGACTGAACTCCGACGAGTGAACAATATGCTGAAAGACGGTGCTGCCACGCAGAAACAAGCAGATGACCTCGAAGCCCAAATCCGTATCTTGGAGGGACAACTGTCGGCAATGCTCTCGACATTAGGCAACAATACTGCCACTATCACCGAAAACGCAGCAGCACTTGATGCACAGATTGCAGCGTTAGACGACCGCATCGCCAAGTGTCGCATCGCATCACCCGTGTCGGGTACTGTGTTAGTCAAATATGTCGAAACGGGCGAGGTGACTTCCGTCGGAAAACCGCTGTTCAAGGTTGCCGACCTCAACAATATCTATCTGCGCGCCTACTTTACTTCCGACCAATTAGCAAGCCTAAAGCTCGGAGACAAGGTTACGGTGACGGCAGACTTTGGCGGTGATGAGCGTTTCGACTACGAAGGGCGCATCGTGTGGATTGCCTCCGAAAGTGAGTTTACGCCTAAGACCGTGCAGACCCGCAACTCGCGCGCAAGTTTGGTCTATGCCGTGAAAATTGCAGTTAAAAACGATGGACGGCTGAAAATAGGCCTTTACGGTGAGGTTAGACTATGAATGTCATAGAGACAATCAACTTGTCAAAGAGCTACGGCAAGGTGCAAGCGTTGGACGCTGTTTCATTTGCAGTCGAACGGGGCGAGCTATTCGGACTGATCGGTCCAGATGGGGCAGGTAAGACGACATTGTTCCGACTGCTGACCACACTCATTCGCCCGGATAGTGGCACGGCGACTGTTGAGGGATTGGATATCGTGCGCAACTACCGAAGCATCCGCGAGCGGGTCGGCTATATGCCCGGTCGCTTCTCGCTCTATTCTGACTTGACGGTCGAGGAGAACCTCAGTTTTTTCGCTGCCCTGTTCGGCACACGAGTTGCAGATTCTTACGAACTCATCGCCCCGATTTACCGTCAGATAGAACCGTTCAGAACCCGACGGGCAGGTAAACTGTCCGGCGGTATGAAACAGAAACTTGCATTGTCGTGTGCCTTGATTCATCGTCCTTCGGTGTTGTTTCTTGACGAACCCACGACGGGAGTCGATGCAGTTTCGCGCAGCGAGCTATGGGACATGCTCGCTGAATTGAAGACAAAGGGGATAACGATTCTCGTCTCTACCCCTTATATGGATGAGGCACAGCGTTGTGGCCGTATTGCACTCTGCAACGAGGGGCGTATTATGACTATTAACACACCGTCAGAGATTGCCGCAGATTATGGCAGTGACCTTTATGCCATTGCTGCCGACAACATGTTCGCGCTGTTACAGGCGGCACGAACAGCCACAGGCGTTGCCGAGTGCTACCCTTTTGGCGATACCCACCATCTTGTGACTGATGCGGATTTTGATGCCGACAGATTTGTTTCCGAGATGCAGTCGCGAATGATTCAGAATGCAAGGATTGAGCGATGCAGGCCAACCATTGAGGACGTATTCATAAAACTGATGCAGAAATGAAGGAAAATATCATATCCGTCCGTGAACTTACCAAGCGCTTTGGTGACTTCACCGCCGTCAATCGCATCACGTTTGAGGTCTGCAAGGGAGAGATTTTCGGTTTTCTCGGAGCCAATGGTGCCGGTAAGACCACCGCGATGCGCATGCTATGCGGATTGAGTTTCCCAACATCAGGCAGCGGAACTGTCGCAGGATTCGATGTCATGCGCGAGGGCGAAAAGATAAAGCACCGCATCGGGTACATGAGCCAACGTTTCTCACTCTACGACAATTTGACGGTCATAGAGAACATTCGTCTCTTTGCAGGCATCTACGGACTTACCCCATACCGCACCCGCCGCCGTGCCGTTGAGTTGCTTTCGCGTCTCAACTTCCGCAACGAGTGTAATACCCTCGTCGGAGCATTGCCATTAGGATGGAAGCAAAAACTCGCATTCTCAATTGCCACACTCCATAATCCCGAAATTGTATTCTTAGACGAGCCCACGGGAGGCGTGGATCCCATAACGCGCCGCCAATTCTGGGAGTTAATATACGAAACAGCCAACCGTGGCACAACCGTATTCGTTACGACACACTACATGGACGAGGCAGAATATTGCTCGCGCGTTTCTATTATGGTGGATGGTGAGATTCGCGCACTCGATACGCCTGCCGCCCTCAAACAACAATTCGCCGCCAAGTCGATGGACGAAGTGTTTCGCACACTCGCACGTGGCGCAAAACGAGCCGAATAAATATGAAAGTAAGTTCCCTACAATTTATACGCAAAGAGTTTCTTCATATTCTGAGAGATAAACGCACACTGCTCATCGTGCTGCTACAGCCCGCAGTGATGCTGTTGCTCTTCGGCTTTGCCATATCAACAGAAGTGAATGACATCCGCGTGGCGGTCGTTGCGCCCAAAATAACCGATGCCGTGACAGATGCCGTCAATCGTGTGGCGCACAATCCCACCTTTTCCTTCTATGGCTATATCCCCCAGAATGAAATAGACGATGTGCT
Organism: Prevotella sp.; assembly: GCA_022511065.1. Taxonomy (GTDB): domain Bacteria; phylum Bacteroidota; class Bacteroidia; order Bacteroidales; family Bacteroidaceae; genus Prevotella. The sequence continues at coordinate 7,184 of JAFLSG010000066.1, read as the reverse complement.
ACGCCGCGGCGATGTCACGGCGGTGGTCGTATTCGCAGCCGACTATGACCGGCAGATGATGCAAGCCGCCGATGGACAACCGACCTCCCCACTCGTGCAGATCGTGGTCGATGCCTCGAATACCAATATCGCAGGCTCGGCATCAGTATATCTGCAAAACATTCTGCTCGGTACGGCATCGGCGCAATCAATGTTCGAGACACGCCTGCTCTACAACCCGCAGATGAAAAGTGCCTATAATTTCGTGCCGGGGATTATGGGGGTCATCTTCATTCTCGTCTGTGCGATGATGACTTCCGTGTCCATTGTCCGCGAGAAAGAAGTTGGTACGATGGAAGTGCTGCTTGTATCACCTGTACGCCCGATGAAGATCATCGTCGCCAAGATGATTCCCTACTTTTCCATTTCATGCGTCACGCTTGCCATCATCTTGCTGATTTCACGCTATGTGCTCGACGTGCCAATGAGTGGCGGCATCAGTGGCATCGTCGGTCTGTCAATGCTTTACCTTGCATTAGCACTCGCATTCGGACTTCTTATCTCAACTTTCGCACACACGCAGGTAGCCGCATGGTTGGTCTCGGCAGTGGTTATGCTTATGCCGATGATTATGCTGTCAGGCATGCTGTTCCCTATAGAGAATCTGCCTCTGATATTGCAAGGTGTGTCATGCGCCGTACCTGCACGCTGGTATATCGCTGCCATACGCAAGATGATGATTGAAGGGCTACCATTCAGCGCCGTACTGAAAGAATTCGCCATATTGTGCGCAATGATCGTGGCACTGATTGGCGTGGCGCTCAGAAAGTTTAACGACAAACTCGAATAATCCCCCATGCACACACTTCTGATACTCATACAAAAGGAGTTCTTGCAGATACGCCGCAACTCATTTCTCCCTCGGCTCATCATCGCCTTTCCAGTAATGATTATGCTCGTTATGCCGTGGATAGCAACGATGGATGTGCGCCACGTGGGAGTTGCCGTCATCGACAACGATCATTCCACCGTATCGCGACGCATCGTCTCTCATGTCGGCGCAACCGACTGGTTCACCCTCCACGATGTTGCCCCCGACTATGCCACAGCCTTGCAGCAATTGGAGCAGGGCAAGGTGGATGTCATCGTTGAGATACCGCAGCACTTCGAGCGCGATATGACGCTTGCCACGCCCAAGCCTGTAAGTATATCCGCCAACTCGGTAAACGCGACAAAAGGTTCATTAGGCATGCAGTATGTGCTGCAAGCTGTCGCCCGGACACTCAAGGAGTGGCAGGCAGAGCGAGGCATCAGGATGCCAGTCGCAGAACTGACAGTAGTCCAGAACCGCTACAATCCGACGCTGAACTATCGCCACTACATGATTCCCGCCCTGATGATCATGCTCCTTGTTCTGATATGCTGCTTTCTGCCTGCACTCAATATCGTGGGCGAGAAAGAGACAGGAACCATCGAACAAATAAACGTGACGCCACTTGGCAAACTCACGTTCACGCTCGGCAAACTGATACCCTACTGGATTATCGGCGTCTTCGTGCTGACCATAGCGATGCTTGTCGCCTGGGCGGTTTACGGTTTATGGCCCGTGGGGTCGCTCGGCGCGATATATCTTGCGGCGATATTATTCATCTTCACCATGTCGGGCTTCGGTGTCGTGCTCGCCAATATCTCTGACACGATGCAGCAGGCCATGTTCGTGATGCTCTTCTTCGTGATGATATTCGTGCTGATGAGCGGACTGATGACCCCGATAGAGTCAATGCCCCACTGGTCGCAGACCCTAACGCTCTTCCTACCCCCACGGTATTTCATCGAGGTCATGCGGTCGGTTTATCTAAAAGGCACGACAATCGCGGAACTATGGCATAACTTTGCCGCCCTCGGCATCTTTGCCGTAATGCTCAATCTTCTTGCTGCCGCAACCTACAAGAAACAGGCGTGAGCCGAGGCCGATTTTACTTGCAGCTTGAATTCAAAGTGTTTGAAGGCTGAATTCGATGCGTTTGAAGCCTCCAAACGGGGTGAATTCAGCCTCCAAACTACCCGTTTGCAGCCTCCTTTCTCACACACGTGCAAAAGACTGACACAGGTAGTCTTGCCCCAATTTCCATCTGCTTTTTTTGCTTCAGTTGTTAAATGTTTATAAATCACGCAGAAAATCCTCACGCAGTCCCTTAATTCTCACGAAATAGCAGTACCTTTGCACCCGCTTTGCGCATCCATACGCGCGGGCACGGCGAAAGCCGGTATGAGTTCACATAAAGTCTAACTTTATTCATTACAAACAAAACAATTAAAAATTATGTCAGAATTAACAAAGAACGTGCAGCCGTTACAGGATTTCGACTGGGACCAGTTCGAGAACGGCACGAGCGCTAACGTCAGCAAGGAAGAGCTTGACAAGGCGTATGATGAAACCCTTAACAAGGTAGCCGACCACCAGGTGGTGGAGGGTACGGTCATTTCCGTGGACAAGAAGGAAGTGGTTGTAAACATCGGCTACAAGAGCGACGGCATCATTCCCGCCGCTGAATTCCGCTACAACCCCGAGCTCGCCATCGGCGACAAGGTGGAGGTTTACGTGGAGAGCGCAGAGGACAAGAAGGGTCAGCTGATCCTTTCCCACAAGAAGGCTCGCCTGTCGAAGTCTTGGGACAAGGTGAACGAGGCTCTCGAGGCCGACGCTATCATCCAGGGTTACATCAAGTGCCGCACAAAGGGTGGTATGATTGTCGATGTATTCGGCATCGAGGCATTCCTGCCCGGCTCGCAGATTGACGTTCATCCCATACGCGACTACGATCAGTTCGTAGGCAAGACGATGGAGTTCAAGGTTGTGAAGATCAACCAGGAGTTCCGCAACGTGGTTGTTTCCCACAAGGCACTCATTGAGGCTGAGTTGGAGGCACAGAAGAAGGAAATCATCAGCAAGCTCGAGAAGGGTCAGATTCTCGAGGGTACTGTCAAGAACATCACAAGTTACGGTGTATTCGTTGACCTCGGCGGTGTTGATGGACTCATCCATATCACTGACCTTTCTTGGGGTCGCGTAGATGATCCGCACAAGGTTGTTGAGCTCGACCAGAAGATTAACGTGGTTATCCTCGACTTCGACGACGAGAAGCGCCGCATCGCCCTCGGTCTGAAGCAGCTCACTCCGCATCCCTGGGATGCTCTGGATGCTGACCTCAAGGTGGGCGACCACGTGAAGGGTAAGGTAGTCGTTATCGCTGACTACGGTGCATTCGTTGAGATTCAGCCCGGCGTTGAGGGTCTGATTCACGTTTCCGAGATGTCTTGGAGCCAGCACCTCCGTTCCGCTCAGGACTTCCTGAAGGTTGGCGAGGATGTTGAGGCTGTCATCCTGACACTCGACCGCGACGAGCGCAAGATGTCTCTCGGCATCAAGCAGCTCCGCGAGGATCCGTGGGAGGATATCGAGAAGAAGTATCCCGTTGATTCCAAGCACTCCGCAAAGGTTCGCAACTTCACCAACTTCGGTGTATTTGTTGAGCTTGAGGAGGGTGTTGACGGCCTGATTCACATCAGCGACCTCTCTTGGACGAAGAAGGTTAAGCATCCTTCAGAGTTCACGCAGGTGGGTGCTCCCATCGAGGTTATCGTGCTGGATATCGACAAGGAGAACCGTCGTCTGAGCCTTGGTCACAAGCAGCTCGAGGAGAATCCTTGGGATGTATTCGAGGCAAAATATCCCGTTGGCTCTATCCACGAGGGTAAGATCACTGAGTCTCTCGAGAAGGGTGCAGTCGTACAGCTCGAGAAGGACGTCGAGGGCTTCGCTACTCCGAAGCACCTTGTGAAGGAGGATGGCTCTCAGGCTACGCTCGGTGAGACCCTGCCGTTCAAGGTGATTGAGTTCAACAAGGACAGCAAGCGCATCATCCTCTCTCACAGCCGCACCTTCGAGGACACCGCACGTGAGGAGAAGAAGGCTGCCAAGAAAGCTGCTCGCCCCAAGAAGGACGACACCCCGAAGATTGAGAACATTGCCGCAGGTACCTCTCTCGGTGACATCGACGCACTGGCTGAGCTGAAGGCAAAGATGGAGAAGGGCGAGTAATCCCCCACTCTTTCACGATAAGCAAGGAGGATTCCGACATTTCGGAGTCCTCTTTTCTTTTGGCACGATATTTGCAATACCCTTGACGTAATATATAAATATAAAGGTAAGACATATGCAAAAAGGTAACATCGGGGTTACGACCGAGAATATATTCCCCGTCATCAAAAAGTTTCTCTACAGCGACCACGAGATTTTCCTCCGCGAGATGGTATCAAACGCCGTGGATGCCACGCAGAAGATGAAGACCCTCGCTGAGAAGGGCGAGTTCAAAGGTGAACTGGGCGACCTGACCGTGCGCGTCAATTTAGACACGGAGAAGGGTACAATCACCATCAGCGACCACGGTATCGGTATGACCGAGGAGGAGATTGACAAGTACATCAACCAGATTGCCTTCTCGGGCGTGAGCGACTTCCTCGAGAAGTACAAGGACAATGCTAACAACATTATCGGCCACTTCGGTCTCGGTTTTTACTCTTCGTTTATGGTATCGAAGAAGGTGGAGATCGTCACCAAGTCCTACAAGGAGGGTGCAAAGGCCGTAAAGTGGAGTTGCGACGGCAGCCCTGCTTACGAGATTGACGATGCCAACCGTGAGGAGCGTGGTTCGGACATCATCCTCTACATTGATGACGACTGCAAGGAATTCCTTGAGAAGTACAAGCTCGAGCAGTTGCTTAACAAGTATTGCAAGTTTATGGCAGTACCCGTGGCATTCGGCAAGAAGACCGAGTGGAAGGACGGCAAGCAGGTAGATACCGATGAGGATAACATCATCAACAACGTGGAGCCGCTTTGGGTGAAGACCCCGAGTACGCTGAAGGATGAGGACTACAAGCAGTTCTACCGCACGCTCTATCCGATGAGCGACGAGCCGCTGTTCTGGATTCATTTGAACGTGGACTATCCCTTCAACCTGACGGGTATTCTTTACTTCCCGCGCATCAAGTCGAACATCGAATTACAGCGCAACAAGATTCAGCTCTACTGCAACCAGGTGTTCGTGACCGACCAGGTGGAAGGCATCGTGCCTGAGTTCCTCACACTGCTCCACGGTGTGATTGACTCGCCAGACATTCCGCTGAACGTGAGCCGTTCCTACCTGCAGAGCGACCGCGAGGTGAAGAAAATTTCCACCTACATCACCAAGAAGGTAGCCGACCGACTGAACGCCATCTTCAAGGAGGACCGCAAGCAGTATGAGGAGAAGTGGGACGACCTGAAGCTCTTCATCAACTACGGCATCCTCTCGGAAGAGAACTTCTACGACCGTGCCAAAGACTTCGCGCTGATGAAGGATGTGGAAGGTAAGTATTTCACCTTCGACGAATACAAAACACTCATTGAGGCAAACCAGAAGGACAAGGATGACCAGCTTGTCTATCTCTATGCCACCGACAAGGAAGAGCAGTACAGCTACATCAAGGCTGCCGAGGATAAGGGCTATTCCGTGCTGCTGCTCGACGGACAGCTCGACGTGCCCACCATCCAGACCTTGGAGCAGAAGTTCGAGAAGAGCCGCTTCACCCGCGTGGATGCTGACATCATCAGCCGCCTGATCGTGAAGAGCGACGAACCCAAGTCAGCACTGAGCGAGGCGGAGAGTGACAATTTGTCAGCAGTATTCCGCACGCAGCTGCCCAAGATTGATAAGACAGAGTTTATGGTGCAGGTGGATGCCCTCGGTGAAGAGGCTCGCCCCGTTGTCATCACGCAAAACGAGTATATGCGCCGTATGAAGGAGATGAGCCGTTTCCAGCCGGGAATGAACTTCTACGGTCAGATGCCCGACTCGTTCAACCTCGTGCTCAACAGCGACCATCCGCTCGTGAAGAAGGTGCTCGACGACAGCAAGGCTGCCACTGAGGAAGCACTGAAGCCCATCGAGTCTGAGTTGAAGGGACAGGAGGCAAGGCTTGCCGCCATCCGTCAGGCACAGGACAAGAAGAAGTACGACGAACTGACCCAGGAGGACAAGGATACAAAAGCTGAAGCTGAGAAGGCCGTACAAGAGCAGAAGGACAAGAAGGAGAGCGTGCTCGCTGAGTATGCGAAGAAGAACTCCGTTATCCATCAGCTCATCGACCTCGCACTGTTGCAGAACGGTATGCTGAAAGGCGAGGCTTTAGACAAGTTCCTCAAGCGCTCCGTTGATCTCATCCAATAACCACCCTACCCGACCTGGTAATCAGGCAGGTTATTACGATAAAGAGGCTTCCCGTGCAAACAGGAAGCCTCCTTATTATATTATAGATTGATATGTAAAGGGCTGAGAAGGTTCTATTTCCTCAAATCCTTCAGACGATTCTTGTAAACCTTGCGCAACTTGCGCACTGCCTTGTCGCGAATCTGGCGGACACGCTCACGCTTCAGTCCCATGTCCTCTGCTATCTCCGCCATCGTCTCGTGCTCCTGACTGATACCGAAGAAGGCATCCACCACGCGACGCTCACGCTCATCAAGACTGCCGAGTGCGAACTCCACGGCATCCTCCACAGCTTCCGAATGCACGCGGGCATCGGCAAGCGGTGAGTCGCTGTTCACCAATACCGACAGCAGGCTCATATTAGCGCGATGCCCCAAGGGCGCATCCACCGATACGGGGTGGCTCTGCCGATGCGCCACGATATCATCGCGCACATCCTTCGGCACTTTGAAGAGTCCCGACTGCTCCAAGGATTTCTCTATCTGCTGCCGCACATACACCACGGCGTAGTTTACAAAGCGCACGCCCTTTGTGGCATCAAACTTTGCCGCCGCCTTCATCAGTCCGATGTTGCCTTCGCTCACGAGGTCGTCCATATCCACGCCCTTACCTTTGTACTGGCGCGCAATGGACACGACAAACCGCAGGTTTGCCTCCACTAACTCCGAGAGGGCACGACCGTCACCTGCGAGGATCCTCGCCGACAGTTCCCGCTCCTGTGCCTCCGTCAGCAGCTCCTTGCCGCCGATCTCGTCTAAATACCTGTTCAGTGCTGAGTCTTCCGTCATATATATCTCCGTTATTGGTCTTATATAAAAAAAGGTGTCTCTTCAGACACCCTTCGTGACTCCCGCGGGATTCAAACCCACAACCTTCTGATCCGTAGTCAGATGC
>JAFLSG010000065.1 GCA_022511065.1 Prevotella sp. | reverse complement strand
CAGCCTTGAACTCTGGGAACTTCTTGCCGGTTGCAAATGCTTCTTCAGCAACTTTAATTAAATTCATTTGTCTCTAATAATTAAATTTGTTGTATCGTTCCAACGCAACATAGCGGGCAACTCGTTACTTCCCTCCATCGGTTACGCCGAAAAGCGGGTGCAAAGGTACGATAATTAAATGAAAAACGGAAAATTATCATTGAAAAATGAATGCGTTTGGCCGTTTTTTTGTATTTTTGCAGCAATAAACCATTAATCATGAAGAAAATTCTTCTCTTTGTCAGTGCTTTCGGTCTCGTGGCAGCGAGCTCGTGCTCGTCGGGCTACCAACTGAAAGGGGTGGAGCGCAGCCGTATCGTGGTGGACAGCCGTTACGATGCAACGCCCGACGCTGGGGCGGCGGCTTTCGTTGCTCCTTATAAGCGTGTGAACGACAGCATCATGGGCCCGGTGGTCGGCAGAGTGGCGCACGATATGCGGGCGGCAGCCCCGGAGAGCGATCTCTCCAACCTCCTTGCAGACATCCTCGTATGGGCAGCGAAAGACTACGGTGAGCAGCCCGTGCTCGGGGTGTATAATATGGGTGGCATCCGTGCCGCACTTTCCAAGGGCGAGGTTACCTACGGCGATGTGCTCGACGTGGCTCCCTTTGAGAACCGCATCTGCTTCCTCACCCTCACGGGGGAGCATCTGATGGAACTCTTCGCGCAGATAGTGGGCGCTGGCGGCGAGGGCGTGAGCCAAGGCACGGAGCTTGTGATGACCAAGGACCGTAAACTCGTGTCGGCGCGACTGCATGGCAAGGAGATTGACCCAGCGGCGAAATACCGCGTGACGACCATCAACTATCTGCTTGAAGGCAACGACCGCATGTTGGCGTTCCGCAAGGGAACGGACATCATAGCCCCGGAAGACCCAAGCAACAACACGCGCTTCCTCATTATGAACTACTTCCGCGACAAGCACGCAAAGGGCGAGGAAGTGGATTCAAGGGTAGAGGGGCGCATCACCATCCAATAACCCGTAAACCGAAAAGACATGAAAAGATTGCACCTTATTATATTGATGGCGCTGCTGACCGCTCTGTCGGGAGCCGCCAAGAAGCACAAGCAGCTTGTGGTGCTGCACACCAACGACACGCACTCCTGTGTGATGCCCCTCAACAAGAACCTCTCGGACACCGTGCTTGCAGGGCGGGGCGGTTATCTGCGCCGGGCGGTGGTGGTCAAGGAACAGCGCCGTGAGCATCCTGACTTGCTGCTCTTCGATTCGGGCGACTTCTCGCAAGGCTCGGGCTACTACACCCTTTTCCGTGGTGAGGTGGAGATTGGGCTGATGAACGAGATGGGCTATGACGCGGTGACCATCGGCAATCATGAATTCGACTTCGGTATGGACAACATGGCGAAGCTGTTCCGTCAGGCGAACTTTCCCATCGTCTGCTCCAACTACGATGTGACGGGCACCGTGCTTGAAGGGCTTGTGAAGCCTTACATCACGCTGAAGCGCAACGGCTTGAAGATTGGCGTGTTCGGACTGGGGGCCAAGATGAAGGGGCTTGTGTTCGACGGCAACTGCGAGGGGATAGAGTATATCGACCCAGCGGAGGCTGCGCAGAAGGTGATTGACATCCTTCGCAACCAAGAAAAGTGTGACCTTATTATTTGCCTCTCCCATCTCGGTTGGGAGATTTCCGACTATCCCGACGAGCGCTTCCTCAGTCTGACAGAGGGTTGTGACCTTGTGCTCGGCGGGCATACCCACACCTATATGTCCACGCTGGAGTATGCGCCCGACAAGAACGGCAAGCAGATTCCCGTGGATCAGAACGGCAAGAGCGGTGTGTTCGTGGGAAAGCTCGTGCTTGATATGGAGAAGAAATAGCGGGAGAGGCTATTCAAAGTAGAACGTCAGTACAATCATCTTCGACTGCCCGCGACTCACGGCGTTGGCGAATGCGCGTTTGTTCGTATCCGTCAGTTGGTTAGCGTGGTCGTGGTCGATGGCATCGCGCAGACTGTAACAGAATTTCAGTTCGGGTATCAGCTTGAAGAACGGCAGGTAGAGGTCGCATCCTAATCCGACTTCAAGCATCGTGTCCATCCGTTTCAGTTGCAGGTAATCCTGTTGTGCGCCCGTCAGGTTGAGGGTTTGGTTGATGCCCGCCATCAGGTAGGGGCGGTAGTTGTTCCATCGTTGCGCATTCAGTTTGAGGTCGAGCGGCAGCGACAGATAGGTGCTTTTCATATCCTGTGTCACCTCTTGTGGCCTGTTGCCCGTTGCAGTGAGGTCGTGAAAACGGAGGTGCTTCGCCCCGAAGTGCATCGTGGGGGAAAAGCGCAGACTGAGGTTTTCGGAGAGCCGGAGGTCTGCAAGCACGCCCACGGAGAAACCCATATTCCATCGGTCGGCATCCGCGAGGATGGTGCGCTCCTCAGTCGTGCCGTCCTCCAAGGTCAGCGTCTGCGGGCCAACATTCTGAAACTCAATATCCTGTAAGTTCATGCCCACGAGGATGCCGAAGTGCAACGGCCGCAAATCCACGTAGGGGCGGTTCTGCACTTTGCGTGTCTGCGCCGTGACAGTCGTTGTCAGCACAAGCATCAGCAGGGTGATGTGTAGTATTCTTCTCATCTGCTTAGAATAACGTGAAAAGGTATGGTTTTATTATTTTGACACTATATAAATTAGATAAATAAATACTCAAAAGTTGGTATATGTTGGAAAAATGTATTATCTTTGCGTCATCAAATGTGAGTATTAATTAATTTTTTAAAGTTTAATAGATTATGGCATACGTAATTAGTGACGATTGTATCGCATGCGGTACTTGTCAGGGTGAGTGCCCGGTAGAGGCAATTTCTGAGGGCGAGAAGTATTCAATTGATCCCGAGCTCTGCACGGAGTGTGGAACTTGCGCAAGTGTTTGTCCTTCAGAGGCTATCAGCCTTCCCTAATCGGCAGAACTTACAACAAGTTACGAGGTGTTTCAAGATTGAAGCACCTCTTTTTTATGCGCTTGGGTGAATAGGAGGGGATAATTCGGGCGGTTTTCAGCTCTTTCACCCTCGTTTTCAAGGTCGGTTGCCTTCACTTTCCAGATCTTTCGCTCTAGTTTTCAAGGTTTATTACCATCGTCTGGAAGGGATGTTACCTTCATTTGGAAGCGGTGCTTCCCACGGGTGAAAGGAATGCTTTCTACGAAGGTAAGAAATGCCTCCTATGGGGGTAAAGGAGATATTCCTTTCACTCGTAGGAGGCATTTCTTTCAGTTGTAGGGAGTATTTCTATGAATGCAAGGAATAGGGTCTTTCAAAGGTGCAAAATAAATAACGCTCACAAGCAAGAAGAACATGCTTGTGAGCGTAGGGAGAATTATTTAATTATCAGTATTTCCTTGGATTACTTGAGGCTGATCACCTGCTTGGCTGTCTCGTTCTCCGGGTCAATCTCCAAGAGCTTGGCTGCATAGTCCTTAGCCGTTGCCTTGTCGTCCTTCACGAGCAGGTAGTAGGCAATGAGATAGCGGTAAGACTCAACGAGGCGAGCCTTCTCAGAGTTGTCCTTCTCTGCCTTCGGGGCAATCGTATTCACAAGTTCCTCATAGAAAGGCTTGGCAAGACCGAGCTTGGAGTCGGGGTCCATCTGCGAATTCACGCGGGCACGCATGAAGGTAGCGAACTCACTTGCGGTGTCGAAGCGCTTGGCGAGGTCGGCGTAAGCTGCATCAGCATTCTTGAAGGCCTCCGTCTTCTGGTCGCCGTCGAGCGTGCTTGCCTGCTGTGTATAGAGCGAAGCGAGACCTGCATAGTCGTTGGCTGTCGGCTTCTCGGCAATAGCGAGGAACTCCTTGTACTGTGCGATGGCATTTACATAGTCATCCTTTGCTGCGTATGCGTCAGAGAGCTTGCGCACGATGTTCTCCTTCTTCACGAGACCGCTGGATGCGGTGTCATTGAGTGCCTTGTTGTACTCCTCGATGGCTGCGTCGTAGTTCTTCAGCGCATCTTCGGTCAGACCGTAGTAGAAGTAATCCACGTTGCTATACTTGGCGCTGTCGGAACGGGTGAAAAGGGCCTCACCATACTTCTTTGCCTCGTCGTAGTTCTTCAACTCATAGCTGAACATCATAGCAAGACGGTTGAGCGCACCTGCGCGGGGGAACTTCTGCAGACCCTGCTTTGCCACCTCCAGACCATCGGCGTGCTTGCCGAGGAAGTAGTTGGCGAGTGCATACTCCGTGATGTTGGCGCGCTCCATCTTTGCAACAGGCACCTGCTTCCATGCGGCAATTGCCTCATCGTATTTCATGGAGAGCGAGTAGATGCGGCCAATCATCTCCTGCACCTCGATGTCGGGGCGCTGTGTGTGAAGATCTTCCAGTTTCTGCACGGCTCCCTTCGGGGAAATCTTACGGTAAACGAGCGCATACTTGTAGTAACCGTCGGGATTCTTCGGGTCGATGTAAGTAGCCTGGTTATAGTGGCTGGCAGCCTTACCACCGTCGTTGGCAGCCACCTCGATGTCACCGAGCAGCAAGAAGGCGGGAGCGGACTTGTGCTTGGCAGCTGCGTCGGCAAGCTCAGCGAACTTACGGGCGTTTGCGGTGTCCTCTTTCTCGTAGAAGGCGCGGCCGATGGCAACGAGTGCATCGGGGTTCTTCTTCATCTTCTTCTCGGCGATCTTCACCAACTCTGCCTTGTTTGCGGCATTACTCTTAATAGCTTCGATGGCAGCCTTGTCTTCGTCTTGTGCCATCACCGGAGCCGCGATGCCTGACATCAGGACTCCCATCACTAAGTATTTGATTGCTTTCATAAATATAAATAAATTAGTTCATTCTTTGTTCAGATAAATTTCCCTGACGTTCATATTCGCCGTGCGGGGCAGCAGGCCGGAACGCAGGATAATGAGCTGACCCTTGGGCAACTGGCAGAAATGCACGAAGCCGGAGGGTACGCCGCTGCGCGTATCGTTGAGCAGGGCGTAGATAGTGCGGCGCAACGGGTAGTTGCCGTTATATAGGTAGTATTGATAGGGCTTCCAACTGTTGATCTTCGTAGCGGAGTCAAGTTTGGAAACGCCCATCACGGTTATGTTCTTCTTAAAGGTGACATTGGTCGTGTCACGTTTGTCGTTGAGCCAGTTTGAGCCGATGATGCCGAGCGCATTAGGATGCTGCTCCACATAGTCGATGACGGCGGCACTGGTCTTGACCGCACCGATGTTGGGACTTTTGAATTCCTCGCCTCCGAGGATGGAGTCCACGCACCAGCGCACGGTGCTTGACAGCGGATTGTCGAACACCACATCTATTTCGCCCAACTTGGACGCTGGGTAGATGTCGCCCCATTGGGTTGCCTCGCCTCGCAGCACGCGCGCGAAATCGCGGATGGTGATGCAAGAGTCGGGATTGGAGTTATTGACGATGATGGCAAGGCCGTCGTAGGCAATGGGGACTGCCCGGGGCAGGTACTTGCGGTCTTGCAGGTTCTTCTTCTCCTTCGCGGTGAAATCGCGAGTGGTGAAGGCGAGCCATGTCTCTAACTTGATCAGTTTCTCCACCGCCTCCTGTTCATTGGTGTAGGCAGCCGCGATGGTGTCGAGCTGTTGGCGGTTGAAGTAGAATAGTTCCTCGTCGAGGATAGGGTAGAAGCTCTCGTCGGCATAGAACTGTGCCGCCGCTTTCTGATAGGCTTCCTCCAAAGCGGGATTAGGCTTGTTCCCACATGAGAGGAACAAGCCTAAGATAAGTGATAATCCAACTATTCTGTTGAATGAGTTCATTACAATCAGATTACTGAAGTTTGAAGGTCACGGGCACGGTGTATTTCACGCGCACTGCGGAACCGTTCTGCTTACCCGGAATCCACTTCGGCATGGAGCTTACCACGCGGGTTGCCTCCTTGTCGAGTGAGGGGTCAACAGACTTGACAACCTTCACGTCGGTGATGGAGCCGTCGCGCTCAACGACGAAGGTCACGATAACACGACCCTGTACGCCGTTCTCCTCTGCCACTACCGGATACTTCATGTTCTTGTTGAGGTACTCAAACAGTGCTGACGGACCGCCAGGGAACTGAGGCATTTCCTCAACCACGTCGAACACTTTGCTCTCCTCCTTCGGAGGCTCCGGTTCTGCGATTACTTCCTTAGCCTTGAGGACTTCACCTGCAGCCTCGTCATTACCCTTCACGTCGAACGCACCGATGGCGGTGTTCGTCATGTTAAGCTCTTCCTGAGACTTGATTTCCTCCTCGGGCTTCACTTCTTCATCTTTCTTGATTTCAGGGGTGGTGAACTTTACGGAGCTCTTCACCTTCTCAACCTCGATCTTCTCAACCTGAGGTTCTTCCTTCTTCTCGACCTTTGCCTCTTTCTTCTCAGCCAGGCTTGCGAGTTCCACATCGGTCTCAATCGCTGCGTTGCGTGCGATTGCGTTCTCAATCTGTACCTTCGCGATGACGATGGCTGCGATAACGGCAAAGCCGATGAACATGGTAATCAGGGACTTGATGTTACGAGCACCTGTGCCCTTGCGCAATTGATAAGCTCCATAAGCCTGGTTCTTGCCTTCAAAGACAAGGTCAACCCAGCTATTGTCTATAAGATCTATTTTTGACATAGTTTCTTTGCGTTTAATGGGTTAATCACTTGACACCAGCCTTTGCAATGAGCTCCTTGTCGTCGTCGCTCATCTTATCGACATTGTCAATGACGTACTTATCAATATTGCTGATCAGCATCTCGTCAAGAGCTGCCACCATGTTTGCGTAAGAGGCCGTGTTCAACGGGCGGATGATGACGGTCAGCGTGGGCACCTTCTCGCCGTCGGGGAGTTCACCCTTCTTCAGCTTTGTAAGTGCAGCCTGATACTGCTCGTCGGTCATCTTGCTGTTGTACTCGTTCTTCTTGGCATCGAGCTCTCTCTTTGCCAACTTGATCTTAGCCACGGGGTTGATACCTTCCTCGGTGGTGTGGTTGTCGAGAATCTTCTCGATGCCTTCCTTGCCGTAGGTGGTCTCCTTCACGCACGAGGGATCCTCGTAGTTGGGCAGACCTGCCACGTACCAAACCTTGTCGTTAGCACCCAGATAAAGGGTAATCGTATGAGAGGCCCTCGTTACTGATTTGTCTTCTTTCTGTACGTTGTCATCATTACTTGGCATGGTCAGCTGCATTGCCTGCGGCTTTGCCAGTGTAGTACAGAGCATGAAGAACGTGATCAAAAGCATCATCATGTCCACCATCGGCGTAAAGTCGACGCGGGTCTGCTTTTTCTTCTGCTTACTTGCGTTTTTCTTTGCCATATACTACTTAATCATTTAAACGTTTAACATCGAGATTCGTAATCAGCTGGAAACGGTTCTCGTTCATGTCCTGGAGCTCAGACATCATCTTCTTCACAACTCCGTAAGGAGTCTTGGCGTCGCACTTGATGGCGAGCTTGATGTCGGGGTTAGCGTCGCGAGCGGCGGCAACCCACTCCTGGAATTCGCTCTTTCCGCCATCGATACTATCGGTGGGTACTCCGAGCTTCTGGATTTCCTCTGCCATCTTCTCTGGGTCAAGGCTGAGGTAGGCTGTGAACTTTGACATAGGAGCGCCGACCATTGCATCTTCCTTGAAGTGCTTGAGCTGTAGGGCATTCAGCGAGATGCCGAACTTGTCCGTCACAGTCTCCATCATGGCTACCATGTTGTTCTTGTTCTCAGTACCTACGAATATCTTGCCATCCGGGTTCACCAGAATGTTCAAGACATCCTGCTCAGGTATCTTGACCTCTGACACCGAGTTCGGCGTAACGACTTGTACTGGTTCTGGCGTCAAGAATGTTGATGTCAACATAAAGAAGCACAGAAGCAGCGTCATCACGTCTGACATAGGAGTCATGTCAATCCAGACGTCTTTTTTCTGTATCTTAATTTTAGCCATTCTCTAAACAGATTTAGATGGTTAAAAATTAAGCCTCCTGGTGGGTTGAATCGTAAGTTGCTGCGATTGTGTAACCAACCTCGTCAAGTGCGTAGGTGAGCTTGTCGATCTTGTTTGTGAAGAAGTTGTAGATAACTACAGCAAACCAAGAAGTCAAAATACCAGATGCCGTGTTCACAAGAGCCTCAGAGATACCTGCGGACAGAGCCATAGAGTCAGCACCACCACCGGCAGACAGAGCCTGGAACGAACCGATCATACCAAGCACGGTTCCGAACAGAGCGGTCAGCGTACCGAGGGTAACGATGGTTGCAACGATCGGGAGGTTCATCTGGAGCGTAGGCATCTCAAGCTGAGTAGCCTCCTCGTGAGCCTGCTGGATCTTAGCGATCTTCTGAGCCTTCTTCAGTGTCTCGTTGTGCTCAACGTCGCGGTAAGCAGCGATGGAAGCCTTTACAACGTTAGCTACAGAACCCTGCATCTTGTCGCAAAGCTTGTCAGCCTCGTCGAACTTCTGCTCCTTGATGAGAGCCTTAACCTGCTGGGTGAACTTGGAAAGGTTGATTGTACCAAATGCGCTGCGGAGAGCGAAGAAACGCTCGATACCGAGGCAGATAACGGTGAGCAAAAGAGTGATGATAAGACCTACAACGATACCACCTTTGTAAACGGTACCCATCAGGTTAGCAGGATGACCCTCGCGGTCGCCACCGATGAAGTTGTCGGGACTACCCAGAACGAAGTAGTAGAATGAATATGCAGCGATGCAGCATATTACCATGATAACCCATGCATTCTTAACACCACCAAAGCCCGATTTTTTAGCTGGGGCTGCAGCCTTTGTTGTTGTTGCCATAATAGATAATTTTAATTTTTTTAGTTATTATAAAAATTGAGTTTAAAAATAATTTGCTTTATTCACTTTGCAAAAATAAGCATTTTGCGCGTACAAAAGCATAAATTAATATCTTTTAACGCATATTTCGTGAAAATTATTTTAGTCTTTCCACCGCTTCTTTGATGCGCCTCATCGCCTCGACGATGTTTTCGTCGCTCGTGGCGTAGCTCATGCGGAAGCAGTCTGGGTCGCCGAAAGCATCACCGCCCACCGTTGCCACATGACCTTTCTCAAGCAGGTACATGGCGAAATCTGTGGAGTTGTTGATGACCGTCTCACCGTCGCTCTTGCCGTAAAGACTGCTGCACTTCGGGAAGAGATAGAAAGCACCTTGGGGCACATTCACCTCTAAGCCCGGAATCTCCTTCGCTAACTTCACGATGAGATCCCTGCGGCGCTCAAACGCCTGGCGCATATCCTCCACGCACTGCTGGTCGCTCACGTATGCGAACTCTGCCGCCTTCTGGCTTACGGAGCATGGGCCGCTGGTGTATTGTCCCTGCAACTTGTTGCACCCCTTGACAATCCACTCGGGCGCAGCTATGTAACCGATGCGCCAGCCCGTCATCGCGTATGCCTTTGACACACCATTGACGATAATCGAGCGCTCCTTCATACCCGGGAACTGGGCTATCGACTCGTGCTTGCCGATATAGTTGATATGCTCATAAATCTCATCTGCAAGCACAAAAAGGTCTTCATGACGCAAGATGACCTCCGCAAGCGCCTGCAACTCTTCGCGGCTATACACGCTACCCGTCGGATTGCTCGGAGAGCAGAGGATAATCATGCGCGTGTTCGGAGTGATGGCAGCCTCCAACTGCTCCGGCTTCAACTTGAACTCCTGTTCAAATCCTGCCTCCACGATGACAGGCTTACCACCCGCAAGCAGCACCATCTGGGGATAGCTGACCCAGTAGGGAGCAGGGATAATCACCTCTTCGCCCTCGTTCACGAGTGCCATCACCGTGTTGCACACACTCTGCTTCGCACCGTTGCTCACAAGAATCTCGTTGAGCGTGTAATCAAGCCCATTCTCATTCTTCAACTTATTGACGATGGCCTGCCGAAGGTCGGCGTAGCCAGGTACGGGCGAATATCTTGAGTAATTGTCATCTACCGCTTTCTTGGCAGCTTCCTTGATGGCATCAGGTGTGTTGAAGTCGGGTTCTCCCACGCTCATGTTGATGACATCGATGCCTTGCGCCTTCATCTCTGCGCTCTTCTGTGACATTGCTAACGTGGCAGAGGGTGCCAGTCTTTGCAATCTGTTGGATAATTGTGCCATATTTTATCTTTATTGTATGAAATGCTCTGCAAAAGTAATCATTTTGTTCGGGAAAACAAAATGACGACGCCACTTTTTATCTTTTTATTTTAAGTGCAGTGTATGCCCCATGCGATTCATCTTCGTCTCCAAATAACGGAAGTTATAGGGATTGGGAGTCACTTCGATGGGTACGTTCTCTATAATTTCAAGTCCGTATGCCTCTAAGCCTACGCGCTTTACGGGATTGTTTGTCAGCAGTCGCATCTTATGCACCCCGAGGTGGCGAAGCATCTGCGCACCGCAACCATAGTCCCGCTCATCGGGCTTGAAGCCGAGATGCACGTTGGCATCTACCGTGTCAAGACCTTCTTCCTGCAACTTATAGGCGGCAATCTTGTTCATCAGTCCGATGCCACGACCTTCCTGCTGCATATAGATGACTACGCCCTTACCTTCCTGCTCGATGGCTTGCATGGCCTTATGAAGCTGCTCGCCGCAATCGCAACGCTTGCTGCCAAGGATATCGCCCGTCATGCACGATGAATGCACGCGCACCAAGATGGATTCGTCTTCCGCCCACGTTCCCTTGATGAGTGCCAGATGCTCCATGCCCGTACTCTTCTGCTTGAAGGGGATGAGACGGAAATGGCCGTAGTCGGTAGGCATATCCACTTCCTCGCCCACCTCTATGAGAGATTCTTCTTGCAGGCGGTAGGCTATCATATCCTTGATGCTGATGATTTTCAGATTCCATTGCTTCGCCATCTCCATCAGTTCGGGCAAACGCGCCATCGTACCGTCTTCGTTCATGATTTCCATCAGTGCGCCAGCCGGGTAAAGCCCCGCCATCTTGCAGAGGTCGATGGTGGCTTCCGTGTGGCCGCTTCTGCGAAGCACTCCGTTTTCCTGTGCATAGAGTGGGTTCACGTGGCCTGGCCTGCCGAATGTCTGCGGAGTGGAGGCGGGGTCTGCCAATGCCTTGATGGTCTCTGCACGGTCGTGGGCGCTTACTCCCGTGGTGCATCCTTCTAATTTATCCACCGTCACGGTGAAGGGTGTGCCAAGCACGGATGTGTTGTCTTGTACCTGATGCGGCAGGTCAAGTTCCTTGCAACGTTCCGTCGTGATGGGGGCGCAGAGCACGCCACGGGCATATTTCAACATGAAGTTCACTTTCTCCACCGTGATTTTCTCTGCGGCGATAACCAAGTCACCTTCATTCTCGCGGTCTTCATCATCTACCACGATGACAAAATTACCCGCTTTGAAATCAGCGATGGCCTCTTCTATTGTATTCAGTTTCATTTCTTCCATAGTCTCCTCTTATATTATATTATGGTGGGCTCGAGCGTTTGCTCCGTAACCCCACCCAGTTCCTCTGCCCTTGGGATAATCTTCTCGTTGGTGTTGCGTATGGCGCGCAAATCCTTGTAGAGCCTGAAGCGGAAGCGCAGCATGCGGAAATAGAAGAATATGCCAATCGGCAATAATAGTCCTGTGATGATGTTGAGCCACTTGCGGCGGAATGGACGGGTGTGCGCGTGCGTGGCAATGATGGGATAGTTGTTCAGTTCCGACAGAATCAGCTTGTCAGTCGTATTGCTTAAATCCCCGATAACCGTCTCCAACTCCTCATTGATTTCTTCAATCTCCTGGTCATCCCCCGCGTGGAAGAACACGTTGATGGGGTTGGGCCATCGTAGCAACTTATGTTTCTCGGAATAGGCTGCGATGGCGGCATTGATGTCGCGGAGCATATTAGCATCGTGTGCGTAGTCCGGGTCTTCGATGATTACCTCCTTGCGATAGATGTGCCGCTTCGTGCGCAGACCGAGCATCCGCATGGCGATGCTCTTGTAGAGGTCGATGTTGAATACGACGGAATCCTTGTTTGACTTGTAGGTGAAGAATGCCGCCACGGGCGTGAGCACCGCCGTGGATATCAGCTCACCGAACCATACCGTCCATTGATCCTCCCTCGCCATTCGGTAGCCGGTGTTGTCGAAGATGTAATAGACGATGAACACGAGCACGGAGATGATGACCGGCACGCCCAAGCCGCCCTTGCGGATGATGGCTCCCAGCGGTGCGCCGATGAAGAAGAAGATGATGCACGTCAGGGAAAGCGTGAACTTCTTGATAGCCTCTATCTGGTGCGTGCGATACCTGCGGTGCAACGCCTTTGCGTAGTCGCCTTTCATCTGCAGGTCAGTCACCGCACTCTGCACTCTGGTCAGCGCGTTCCTCACCGCCGATTGCTGGTCTTCTGCCTTCATGCCGAGGTAGATGGAGTCAAGATTGGTAGTGCCTTGCGCCACCTCATCCATCATCTTCACCGAGTCCTTCTTGCTGAGTTCCGGTAGGCTGAAATGGTATTTCCACGATTCAGTATAGAAGGCATGGCCTACGCTGTCGTTGTAGTCCTTGATGGAGTCAAGGTCGTGCAGGGTTTTCCGAAGGCTCTTCGTCCTCGCATCCCCCGCAATGTCTGTCACGTCCGTCAGGTTGAAGCCGCCGTCGAAGTCAAGCACGATGCGCTTCGATGAGAATGTCTCGCGGCGGTAAGGCACGCTGGCCGCTCCCGCAAGCTCCTGCGAACGCATGTTCTCATTCCACACACCACTATAAAGGTTCAGCAGCAGATGCTTCTTCTCCGCCGTTGATTGCAGCATGCCCGAGTCGGCGAGAATGATGGCTTGGTCTTCATAGCTGCCCGTCATTCGGTAGATCATGATGCCGTAGAGCATACCCGTGCTCAAGTCTTTCTTCTGCACATAGATGTTTGAGCCGGGGATTCCGTCGTAGAAGATACCTTCCGGGATTTCTAATTCCGGGCTTTTCTGCTTCATCGACAGCAGCAGCTGGTAGAGCGATTGGTTTGCTTTCGGCCCGATGACATCTTGGAAATAGAAGGAGCAGAGGGCGAGGAAGGTGACGATGATAATCAGCGGGCGGAACGCCTGCATCAGCGAGATGCCCGCCGCCTTGATGGCTGTCAGCTCGGAACTCTCGCCCAAGTTACCAAAGGTAATCAGCGACGAGAGCAGTATGGCAAGTGGCAGCGCCTGGGGGATCAGCGTCAGCCCCATGTACCAGAAGAACTGGGCGAGCACGTCGATGGTCAGTCCCTTACCGATAAGCTCATCGACATAGCGCCACAGGAACTGCATCATCAGCACAAACAGGCAGATGAAAAACGTGCCAATGAACAGCAATCCAAACTGTTTGGTGATGAATATATCTAACTTCTTGATTCGGAACATAAGAATATTGGTGCAAAATTACGGCTTTTATCCGAATAATTAATCTTTTTGCCTGAAAAATTTTGTGGAACGGAAAAAAACAACTACCTTTGCACCCGCTTAACGCAAATGATGGCGGGATAGCTCAGCTGGTTAGAGCGCATGATTCATAATCATGAGGT
>JAFLSG010000064.1 GCA_022511065.1 Prevotella sp. | reverse complement strand
TCAGGTTAATCTCGTCGGCCACCATCACCTTCTCCATCACGAAGCGCTCACGCAGCGTCTTGGTGTCGTAGTGCTTCACATCAGCCGGGTGACAAGCCGTCTGGAAATTAACCTTCTGCTGAGCCTGCAGGCCCAGTGCGCCCATCAGCAGGGCGAATGAAAGGATTGTTTTCTTCATAATTTGTCTTTTATTTGTTGATTTGTTCTTCCTTGACAATGCGCTGGCGGTTCCATGCCACCATGCCGAGCGTGATGAGGGTGAGCACACCCATGCCAACCCACTGCAGATACTTCACACAGGCGTAGATGACATAGCCAAAGAACGACGAGGCGAAGTCCATCGCACCTGCCTGGAACCCTGCGGGAATCTGCGCCGCCTTATCCTGTGTAGCCTCAAACACGGTGTTGGCAGCCAGCGTAAAGGCGGGAGCCATGTCGGTCACGAAATAGAGACCGATGGTCACAGCCACCAGACCGATGATGAAAGTCTTCACCACGTTACCCTTCGTATAAGGCAATACCATCGCAAACACATAGAACATTCCCGCGAGCGATGCCAACGGCAGGAACTGGTTGCCAGTCTTCGACAGCACGATGGCAAGGATGAGCGTCACGGGAATCAGCAGCAGCGACACCACGAGCGTCGTAGGATGACCGATAACCAGCGCCGGCGACATGCCGATATACACCTTCTTGCCCTTAAACTTACGCTTCACCACCTCTTGGGTCTTCTCCGAAATAGGCATCAGTCCGTCGATGAACAGGCGGGTGATGCGGGGAATCAACTCCATCACCGCACCCATCGTCACACCGAGGAAAAGCACAGACTTGACGATGCTCATCACCGCATCGGAAGTCGAATCAAAGCCCTGAGCGTATGCCGCAAAGTCAGTGAAATGGTCGAAGTGGGCAGCAGCACCAATCAGCGCACCCACAATCACACCCAGCACCAACGGCTCACCCAGCACGCCAAACTTCTGCTTCAGCCCCTCGGCATCAATATCGAGTTTCGAGAAGCCGGGGATGCGGTCGAGCAACCAGTTGATGGCAATGGCAAACGGCGTGAAACTCTGACAGAACGGCTGCGGGATGGATATGCCGTCCATGCCCTCATAGTAGCCCTGAAACTTATCCGCCGTCAGGTCAGCCATTACCAGCGTCACGATGTAGCACGCGATAGCCGCAAAATAGCCCCACAGCAGACTCTGATCCATCACGAAGTAAGCCACGGCACCGATAAACGCAAAGTGCCAGTAGTTCCACAAGTCGATATTGACGGTTCGGGTACACTTGGTGACGAGCAGCAAGAAGTTGATGCCCAAGCAGATGGGGATAATCAGCGCACCTACCGCCGTATTGTAGGCAACGGCGGCAGCGGCAGGCCAACCCATGTCAAACACCTTCAGGTCGAGGTTGAAAATCTTCGAGATGGCATCGAGCGGCGTGTTGAAATTAGTCGTCAGCAAGGCGGTCACGATACCAAGCCCCACGAAGCCGACACCCACGTAGAGACCGCTCTTGAGCGACTTGCCGAACTTCATGCCGATGCACAAACCAATGATTGTAAAGAGAATCGGCATCATGACCGATGCTCCCAACTGGATAATGTAACTGAATACTTGTTCCATTGCGTTATTGATATTTTTTTTATTTGTTTTAGCGTACTTGGTTGCAAAGGTAATAAAAAAATGGCGAAAGGAACACCTTTCGCCGCATTTTTTTATGTTATCGCCATATCAAGGCATTTTATTCAGATAAGGTGGCATCTTATTCCAATAAAGAGGCATGTTACCACCCTATAGCCACATCAAGCCTATCGCCACTAAAAGCCATACGGACATTCCTACCCTTGAAGAATTTGTCGGTAACGTAATAAGTGAGTTCGGTGGAAAGGATGCCGATACCAGCACCTGCTGCGGCATCATACCAATGATGGCGGTCTCTCGCCACACGACTGACGGCGGTCAGCGTTGCCACACTATAGCCCGCAACTGATATCCACGGCGACACTTTTCCGTACTCTTTATGCAGCATCGTGGCACCTGCAAAGGCGAAGGCGGAATGGCCGGAAGGGAAAGATCTCTGGTCTGTATGGTCGGGGCGCCACTCATGTATCGTATGCTTCAGCGTATAAGTAACACCGGCAGTAAATACCCACGAGGCGGCTGTTCCTACGACAAGTTGTGTCCAATCGTCACGGCTCTCCACGCCGCAAGCCTTCAGCGCAAAGACCGAAGCGTAGGGCACATACTCAAACACAGCATCCACCACATCACCGCCCGTAGTGCCCTGCGCCTGCACTGAGACAGGCAGCAGGAACCACAACGCGGCAATAGCCATCAAATTTCTCAACCGCCTCATCACCACATCGGCGTGAAAGGAGCGGAAGGAACGAGCAGGTCGTTGATGCATCCGTGCAGGTCAGTATGTTTCGAGGTATCCATCTTCAGCACAGGCGCACCCTCCTCAAGATTGAGTTTACCCAGTTCGATGTTAAAGACAGAGAACTCATAGAAGAAACCGAAATAATATATCAGATTCTTGGCATCTGCCACGCTGCGCCATTGCGATGAGGAGAGGTTGGGCGCATCTTCCAGTTCATAGCCGTAGGGCACAGCCACGTTGTTCAGCACAGTTAGCACCTCTGCGGCAGCCTGTTTGTAATCCACGCTGTCGGGCACGTGCTCAATGAAGAACGAAGCGCGGGCGAAACGATCCGGGCTGCGCACCGTTCCGGGCAACTGATTGGCACCGCCCACCTGCTTCCAGTAATTGTTAATGGCGAGCATCTTCTCGAAAGGCGGGTCATTGGTCAGCACACGATAGTCGCGCGACATATAGACATCAAGCTTTCCGTTCTGGAACTCCATTACCAATGTATTGCCCGAGCGGTCTGTCAGCGCCCAGTGCAGGGCAGCCTCTGTGCCCCCATCGAAATCCTTGCCATAGATGGCAAACTCATTGTCCTTGAGCCACTGATGCACCTCATCGACCGTTGCGAAGTTGTCAAGGAAGAAGCTCACAAACACCGCAAGGCTCAGCGAGCGCAACTTACCCTCGGCAGAAGTGCGATAGATAGAACCCTTGCAGAAAAGGGCGTTCATCACGAGACCTTTCTCGTTCATGCCTTCCGTCGCGCCACCATCATACGAAACCGCCAACACGGAGCCGTATTTCGACTTCCAATGATAGGTGTTTCCCTCAGGCATTCCCTGTTTCTGCATACCGCGTGGATAGACATAAAGGTTGGTGGGGATAGGTGTGCGCCAGTCGAGGGTTCGACCTACCACGGTGAGATTGTCACGCCCCAAGAGCACCACGCGCGAGCAAGCCAGCGCCTCACCGCAACCAAGCAGCACGGCGAGTGCGAAAAGTAAGATTCTGTTTTTCATCATTCAATAGTTTTATTCGTGATTATTAAAATTATTACCGTGCAAAAGTATTGGATTAATTTCAAATATCCAATACTTTTCCGCTTTTTATATGCTAAAAGTTATACATTTCAAATAAAATGCTTACCTTTGCTGAAAATTATTCAATTATTAATCAATCATTAACAGTTATTGTATCTATGAACATCCCCCAGGCATTCTGGATTGTCCCCGTGGCATCCGTCGCAGCGCTGAGCATGGCGTGGTATTTTTTCCGTCAGATGATGAGTGAAGATGAGGGCACGCCTCGCATGCGTGAGATTGCCGGTCATGTGCGCCGAGGCGCAATGGCCTACCTCAAGCAGCAGTATCGTGTCGTAACTATTGTTTTCATCGTGCTGGCCGTCATCTTCTCCTTCATGGCTTACGTGCTGAAAGTGCAGAACCCGTGGGTTCCCTTTGCTTTCCTCACGGGCGGTCTCTTTTCTGGACTCGCCGGTTTCTTCGGCATGAAGACAGCCACCTACGCCAGTGGGCGCACCGCCAATGCTGCACGCCAAGGACTGAATCAAGGACTCCGCGTGGCGTTCCGCTCGGGTGCTGTGATGGGTCTCGTCGTGGTGGGCTTGGGTCTGCTTGACATTGCCATCTGGTTCCTTATACTCAGTTACTTCTATCCCGGTACGGGCATCGCCTTGATTACCATCACCACCACGATGCTCACCTTCGGTATGGGTGCTTCCACGCAGGCGCTGTTTGCCCGTGTGGGTGGCGGTATCTACACGAAGGCAGCCGATGTGGGTGCTGACCTCGTAGGTAAGGTGGAACAGGATATTCCCGAAGATGATCCGCGCAACCCTGCGACGATTGCCGACAACGTGGGTGACAACGTGGGCGACGTGGCCGGCATGGGTGCTGACCTCTACGAAAGTTATTGCGGTTCTATCCTTTCTACGGCAGCTTTAGGTGCCACGGCGTTTGCCTTGAATGGCGAGATGCAGTTGAAGGCGGTCATCGCCCCGATGATTATCGCCTCGGTGGGTATCTTCCTCTCGCTCATCGGCATTTTCCTCGTCCGCACCAAAGAGGGCGCATCGATGAAAGACTTGCTCAAATCGCTGTCTTTGGGCACTAACGTGTCAGCCGTGCTGATAGCCATCGCCACCTTTATTATATTATACCTCTTCCAGTTGGAGAACTGGGTAGGCGTGAGTTTCTCAGTCATCACGGGCCTCATTGCCGGTGTCATCATCGGACAGGGCACGGAATACTACACCTCTCACTCTTATAAGCCGACGCAGCAGATTGCCGAATCGTCACAGACGGGTTCTGCCACGGTCATCATCAAGGGTATCGGCACGGGTATGATTTCCACGATGATTCCCGTAGTTACCATTTCCGTAGCCATCATGCTCGCCTACCTCTGCGCGAATGGGTTCGACCTCTCCATGTCCGCCGCCTCAATGAGTCGTGGTCTCTATGGCATCGGCATCGCAGCCGTGGGTATGCTCTCCACGCTTGGCATCACTCTTGCTACGGATGCATATGGTCCCATTGCCGACAATGCAGGTGGAAATGCCGAGATGAGTGAACTGGCTCCCGAAGTTCGTCAGCGCACGGATGCGCTCGATGCACTTGGCAACACGACGGCAGCCACGGGTAAGGGTTTCGCGATTGGTTCGGCTGCCCTCACGGCATTGGCGCTGTTAGCCTCGTATGTGGAGGAAATAAAAATTGCGATGGCACGCGCCGTGGAGAATGGGCGCGAGTTCGTTGATGCGGCGGGCAATGTGTTCAATCCCGAAACGGCTGACATGATTCAGTTCATGGAGTTCTTCCAAGTGCATCTTATGAACCCGAAAGTGCTCGTCGGTGCGTTCATCGGTGGCATGGCTGCCTTCCTGTTCTGCGGTCTGACGATGGGTGCGGTAGGTCGTGCTGCCCAGTCAATGGTAGAAGAGGTTCGCCGCCAATTCCGTGAGATAAAGGGCATATTAGAGGGCAAGGCTACTCCCGACTATAGTCGTTGCGTGGAGATTTCCACTCGCTCAGCGCAGAAGGAGATGATATTCCCCTCCCTCTTGGCGATTGCCATCCCCATCGTGGTTGGTTGTCTGCTCGGCGTTGCCGGTGTTATGGGTCTGTTGGTTGGCGGACTGACGGCAGGCTTCACCCTCGCGGTATTCATGGCGAATGCCGGTGGTGCGTGGGATAATGCGAAGAAGATGGTCGAGGAAGGTAACTTTGGCGGCAAGGGTTCACCCTGCCACAAGGCTACCATCGTGGGTGATACCGTGGGCGACCCCTTCAAGGACACCAGTGGCCCTTCACTCAACATCCTCATCAAACTGATGTCGATGGTCAGCATCGTCATGGCTGGTCTCACCATTGCATTTATCTAAGAGATATCCGAAAGTAAGAAAGAGTGAATCCCTCCATTCCGATTATCGTGCATCGGGGTGGAGGGATTTTATTAATTGTCTTGGCATCGCTTCCATTCATATGTCACACATAATGATAGTGCTTCCTGCGCGATAGATACGCCAAGTCATACTGATGGCGGTAAGCCTCCTGTTCGAAGCGGATGTGACGATATGCCTGCATACTGTCGCGATACTTAACAAGCAGTACAAGCCACTCGATGACATACCAGATGAAGAAGGGAATGTAAAGGAGTTCCCTTTGCTGGGCGGCATGTATCCGCTCGTGATTCAGTTCTGCCGCATTCAAGGGCCTCCGCGAGAAGACGAAACCAAACAGGCAGATTGCCAGATAGTTCTTGCCTATCGGGAGCCGCTTCATCACATAAACCTTATGGTTTCCTCTTTTCTTGGGACTCATAACCGCACAAAGTTAGCAAAATTTCTCCAATACGCAAAATAAAAATAGCAGATGTATGGCTGTATCGAATTTTTTCCATAAATTTGTGGCACAAAAAGTTTTAAGAATAAAAGGCAATAAAGTTTCAAGCATAAAAACGACAAGGATGAGAAAACTACTAATCTGCTTTATGGCACTCGTGTGGCCGATGCTGATCGCCGCGCAACTGGGTACGCGCTTCCCTTCTGAGCGCAAAGTGATGAAAGACCCCAAGACGGGAGTGGAACTTGTATTCCTGACCACCAAAAGCGGGACGGGCGACTCAAAGATCTACCAGACGCACAACCAATGGACGGCTGACGGGAAATGGGTCGTGTTCCGTTCTGACCGCGTGAAAGGGGAAGCCCTTGCCGTGAATGAGGAGACGGGCGACATTGTGCAGGTGACGGAGGGCGGTTTTACGGGCATGCTCTGCGTGGCACGCAAGTCGATGAACCTCTATTACATGCGTGTCGCAAAGGACAAGCAAGGTCAGCGGACAGGCATGGAGGTAGTGGAGGTGAACCTCGAAAAGCTCTTTGCTGACTCGGAGGCTGGCAAGTTAAAAGGCAAGAAAAATTATGAGCGCATCTGCGGCGTGATTCCCGCTGATATGTGCAGCGAGGGCGACATGGCACTCGACGGCAGCGAGACATTCGCTTATTTCCGTCTTGACAAGGACTGTGCGCGTAATATGCCGATAGCCGAGCCGATAGCGGGCAACTTCGGACCGCGCAACATGGGGGCAGGCCCCGGAGGTATCGGAAAGATTGACCTGACGACGGGAAAGTATGAACCTATCGTGGCAGTTCATTTCAAGGTGGGACACATACAGGGCAACCCTTGGCATCCGGGTGAAGTCATCTTCTGTTGGGAAACGGGAGGCAAGGCCCCACAGCGCACATGGATGGTGAATGCCGACGGAACGAATCTGCGCCCCATCTACCGTGAGACGGAATACGACTGGGTGACCCACGAGGCGGTCATCAGTGAGGATGAACTTGTGATTGCCATCATCGGCCACCGCCCCATCGCACAAGGTGAGCGCGTCATGGACACCGTGAAAGACTGGGGGCCATCAGGCACGAAGGAATATCCGACGGGTATTGCCGTCGTGAACATGCGTACACGCGAGATTACGATGGAGGGACAGGTGGATGGTGATAACTTCTGGCATGTGGCGGGTTCGCAAGACGGTCACTGGGTAGCAGGCGACGATTTCGCCCATGAACTATGGCTCATCGACCGCCACACCAAGGAGCGCATCCTGCTGACGGCAGGGCATAAGACAACCGCCCGCGACCATGTCCATCCCACCTTCAAGCCCGACGGCACCGAGATTGAGATTCAGTCGGCGATGCTCTCGGAAGACGGACGCTCGATGAACATCTGCATCGTGCGCCTACCGCAGCACTTGATAGACAGATACAAGAAAGAACCGTCTGCGGTGAACGACAACAATACACCGCTGCACCTGATGAAACCTGAATACCAGGTAGGCTACGGTATCCCCACGACCGATGAGGTGGAGCAGACGATGAGCCGCGTGCTGCACTATATTGACGATGAGACTCCCGCCACGCTCGTGGATAAGCGCACAGGAAACGAGGTGAGCCTGAAGGACATCAACGAATATACGCAACTGAAGCAAGGCGGTTTCCGACTGACAAGCTATGAGTGGGGCGTAACCTATTCGGCAATGCTTGCCGCCTACGAAGCCACGGGCAATGCTGCCTATCTCGACTATGTTCAGAAGCGCCATCAATTATTGGCAGACATCTTCCCCACCTTCCGCAAACTGCACGAGCAGGGTAAGCAGTTTGACGTGAACATCCGTCGCGTCATCGAACCGCATGCATTGGATGATTGCGGCGCTATCTGCTGCTCGATGATCAAGTCTGCGCTCAACGGCTCTGAACTGCCATTGCGCCCGCTGATTGACAACTATGCCGACTACGTTATCAACAAGGAGTATCGCCTCGGCGATGGCACTTTTGCCCGTCTGCGCCCGCAGAAGAACACGTTGTGGCTCGACGATATGTTTATGGGCATACCTACCGTAGCCTATATGGGCCGACTGACAGGCGAACAGAAATACTACGACGAGGCTGCACGCCAAGTGCTGCAGTTTGCAGAGCGGATGTGGGTGCCTGAAAAGAAGCTGTTCAGGCATGGCTGGGTGGAAGATATGCAGCCGCATCCCGCCTTTCACTGGGGGCGTGCCAACGGATGGGCTATCCTGACGATGTGCGAGGTGCTCGATGTGCTGCCCGAAAGTCATCCGCAGCGCGAGGCTATCCTCACCCTTCTGCGCCAACACGCCGAGGGTTTGGCACCCTTGCAGCACCACGACGGTTTCTGGCATCAGCTGCTCGACCGCCCCGATACCTATCTCGAAGCCTCGGCAACCGCCATCTACGCCTATTGCCTCGCACACGCCATCAACAAGGGGTGGCTCAGTCCGAAGGCTTTCGGGCCTGTGGCATTGCAGGCTTGGCACGCCGTGGCAAAGAGCATCAATGAGCGCGGACAGGTGGAGAATGTATGCGTAGGCACGGGCATGGGATTCGATGCCGCCTTCTATGCCTACCGCCCCGTTCACGTGATGGCTGCCCACGGTTATGGACCCGCCATCTGGGCAGGTGCTGAAATCATCAATCTGCTCCGCCGTCAGCATCCCAAGCTCAACGACAGTGCCGTGCAGTTCTATGATGAGGAAGTGCCCACCCAGCAACCTATCTTCAACTACGACGGAAAAATAAGGTTCTGACCGATTGGCCAGAACCATTATTTCCAAGAGTCTTACAAAAACCTTGCATCCTTTTACAGCCCGCGTGCTTTCAGCAAGCCTGAAGCATCGGGCTGCTTCATACCCGTAAAGTCGGTGAACATCTGCATCAGGTCTCCCGTGTTTCCGCGGCTGAGAATCTTGTCGCGGAACTCCTGACCCGTCTCCGGCTTCAAGGCACCCTTGGCTGCAAAGACATCGGCAATATTCACGGCAAGCACTTCCGTCCACAGATAGCTGTAATAACCGGCAGCATAACCGCCGCCAAACACGTGGTTGAAATAGCTGGTGGAGTAGCGGGGCGGAATCTGCGGATTCAGCAGACCAATCTGGCGCAATGCTTCACGCTCGAAGGTTGCAGCCTCCTCAGCCGTGGGTATCTGATTGGAAGACAGCATGTGCCAAGCCAGGTCAAGGCAGGTAGCGGCGAGGTTCTCACCGAGGGCGTATGCCGTCTGGAAACTGATGCTCTGCAGCATGCGGTCCTTCAGGTCGGCGGGCATCGGCTCACCGGTCTCGCAATGGCGGGCAAAGTGGTCGAACACTTCGGGGATGACTGCAAACGACTCGTTGAACTGCGACGGCATCTCTACAAAGTCGCGAGCCACCGATGTGCCGCTCAGTCCGTTGTACTGGCAGTTGGAGAGCATACCGTGGAGGGCGTGGCCGAACTCATGGAAGAGTGTGCTCACTTCATCCCATGTCAGCAGGGAGGGCTGGCCATCGGGAGCCTTGGCATCGTTGCACACGTTGAAGATGATGGGCTGCTGATTGCGCTGACGGCTCTGCTTCGCAAGGGCATCCATCCACGCACCGCCTCGCTTCGTGGGGCGACGGAAGTAGTCACAATAGAAGAGTGCCATCGGAGTGCCGTCCTTGTCAATCACCTCAAACACCTTCATGTCGGGATGATAGACGGGTATGTCCTCACGCTGCTTGAACGAGAGACCATAGACGCGGTTGGCTGCATAGAAGATACCGTTAATCAGCACGCTGTCGATATTGAAGTAGGGCTTCACCTCGTCGTCAGAGATGTTCAGCAGCTGCTTCTTCATCTTGGCGGAGTAATAGAAGCGGTCGTAGGGCTGAAGCTCGAAGTCTGCCCCTTCGCTCTCGCGGGCGAATGCCTCGATGGCCTTCGTCTCTGCGTCTGCCTTCGGGCTGTATTCCTTGATGAGGTTCTTCAGGAAAGCATACACGTTTTCGGGCGTGCCTGCCATCGTGTTCGACAGCGAATAGGCGGCATAGGTGGGATAGCCCATCAGCTCAGCCTGCTCTGCGCGCAACTTGGCGATTTCCACCGCGATGGGGAACGTGTTGTGCTTGTTCGTTCCGTCGGCACGATGTATGGAAGCCTCAAACACGCGCTTACGCAAGTCGCGGTTGTCAAGATTGGTCAGTATCGCCTGCTGCGTAGTGTTCACAATCACGATGGCGTAGGGAGCCTTT
This sequence comes from Prevotella sp., assembly GCA_022511065.1. Lineage (GTDB taxonomy): Bacteria > Bacteroidota > Bacteroidia > Bacteroidales > Bacteroidaceae > Prevotella. The sequence continues at coordinate 4,324 of JAFLSG010000064.1, read as the reverse complement.
CCGCCGCGCGTCTCTGCATCCTTGGCGCACTGTGCAATGTCTGCCTCGCTGAGTCCAGCCAGGTCTTCCTTATTCTCCACCCACACCACAGCGTCGTTGGTGGCAGCCGGCAGGTCGTCGCCCCACTTCTGCTGCAGCTCGGAAATCTTCATGTTGATTTCCTTCATGCGCGCCATCTTCTCATCGTCCAACAAGGCGCCATGGCGCACGAAACTCTTATACACTTCCTCCGTCAGCTTCTGCTCCTCGCCCGTCAGCGTGTCGTGGTCGCGGTCATAGACTTGGCGGATGCGCTCAAAGAGCTGCTTGTTGAACGAGATTTCGTTCTGCAGTTCCGTCAGCTTCGGCTGCACCTGCTTCTCTATCTCGCCCAGTTCGGGAGTCTTGTCTGCCTCCGTCAGCGCAAAGAACACACGGCTTACGCGGTCGAGCAGCCGACCACTCTCGTCGTAGGCAAGAATCGTGTTCTCAAACGTGGCGGAGTCAGTGTTCTCCACAATCTTCGCGATGTTGTCGCGCTGTGCCTGAATGGCCACTTCAAAGGCGGGCAGATAGTCCGTCGTCTGAATCTTACTGAAGTCAGGCGCCCCGAAAGGCAACTGGCTCTCCACTAACAGCGGATTCTCCCGCTCCGTCTGCTGACAGGCAGCAAACTGCATCGTCATTGCCGATGCGATACCGATGGTCATCAATGTCTTTGTTAATTTCATGTTCTTAAAGATTTATAGTTGTTGTATCTCAAGTTTCATCCGTTTATGGAAGATGCCGTCTAACAGGAACTCGTCAGAGCATACCCGGAAGCCCGCTTTCTCGTAGAAGCCTATGGCATAACACTGCGCCTCAATCTCTATCACGCCCGCGCCAAGCCGTTCTGCCGCCCCGATGGACTCCCGCATCACCTGCAACCCGAAGCCCTCGCCTCGCCGGGTAGTCACCACGCGCCCGATGTGCCACAAGCCTGCTTCCTCGCCCTTGAACACCCGCGAATAGGCGACGATGCGCCCGTCGTGGCGGAGCGTGATGTGGGTCGCCCTGAAGTCGGTGTCGTCAAGGTCCTGATAAGGACACTCCTGCTCCACCACGAACACTGCCGCCCGCACCTTCAGAATCTCGTAAAGTTCACGGGTGGTCAGCTCTTCAAAGGTCTGTATCACTGCCGACGGACTCACGCTGCTCAGAAGTTCCACTTCACAGCCACCGTCGGATTCCAGAAGAACGTCTTGGTACTCTCCGGGTCGGTGTTGTGGATGAAGTTGTTGCTGAACTCCCACTCCGTGCCCACGCTGAAGTGGTTGGTGAAGTTATACCAGAACTGCGGCTCGGCAAGGATGGCGAGGCATCCGTGGCGGTTGATCTTCTCGTCGCGCCAGAACTCAGCGATGCCGGAGAACGTGCATTTTCTGTTGGCGAAGTTCAGTGCCCAGAAGAGTGACAATTCTGCACTGGCGTAGGAGTGGGTGTACTCGTAGCTTCTGAAGAACTGCTTATACATCAGCTGCGCAGACCAAGTCTTGGAGAAGTCTGGAGAGTGCCAGTTGTAGGAGAATCCCACCAAACCGGCCTGCTGATAGCTCATGTTGCGGTTCAGTCCGCCGTTGTACTCCAAATGGAAGGCTATGGGCGAGTGCTCAGCAAGGTTGAACTCGCGGAAGATCTGTGTGTAGGCACTCTCCATGAAACGGCTGCTCATGTCGAGGTCCACGAAATAGAACCAGCAGCCCCATTTGTCGGCGTTAAACTGCTCCATCGTGAGCGTCACCTTCTGGCGGTTAGCCTCTTCTGCACTGTAAATGTTGCGCCCGAGGTCATAGTGCAGCTGGATGTTCCTCTGGGCAACTGCCGTCATGCCTGACATGAGCAGCAGCAAAGCAAAGAATGTTTTTCGCATTATATCTTAATTTTTTGGTATTTATTCAATTTTCATCTTTTCCGTCTGCGATTCACGCCTTTCCGTTTGCAAAGATAATCATTTGATTTCTATTATCACCTAATTTATACACATTTTTTCCATCTGCCGCCTGCCATTTTCCGCAAAAACACCCCTCATTTCTTAACCCGGGTAAAGACTTTCAGCCTCAGCCCACATTTTTTGGGTGTTTCCCGATACTATTTCTGCCGTTTTTGTTAGTTTTGCAGGGATGAAATGGCTGAACGATATAGGGAGTAAGATGGAGAGAGGATTCACTAATTTGGTCAAAAGAGTCGGAGTTTAAATATGGAAGGCATTAACTTTATAGTATTGAAGAAAATATTGCAGAATATTTTAACTGCTTTGGTAAACCCGATAATGAAAGATTTTGGGTTTAAATATTATAAGGGAAGTAATTCTTTTAAGAGAAAACAAGGAGAATACACCCCTTCGGTATAAAAGAATTTGGGAATTATTAAATAGAAACATTTAGATATAATGGCAACGCTGAAAATTGAAAAGGATATAAATGTAGTCAGAGATTGCTTTTGGGCACATGAAAACAGCTTTGACAAGCTATATAGCGAATGTTTAAAAGAGGTTGCCCAAACCCAATTTTCCAAAGAACGCTATTACTATATTTATCCCTTTGAAAACGAACTGAATCGTCAAAAGAGAGGAAAACTCCTGAAGAAACAACCTTCAAGACTAAAGAATATCCACGAATGTGGATTTGATAGTGAGGGCAACTTGATATGTGTGACGGAGCATATATCAGAATCCATAAGGAAAACCATGATAATAGAGAATGCAAGTGAATATATAACTGCATTTACGTTTATCGGCGGAAATCACATGCTGCAGAATGTGACACGTATTTTTCATGATGCATCAGACCAAGTTTATGCCGTCATCAACTGGGGTATGTACGGCTGGCGTTTTGACAGGTTTAAATATGATATGCAGGGACTTCTGAAGCAAGTTGAAAGAACTGCCAAAGAACACCAAAGCGACAAAATGACTGATAGTACATTTAATCTCAGTTATGCAAACGGCTTACTTGATAGCATTACGCAACATTATAGTAATGGCTATGAGTGTAAGATATATCCTTAACACATAGAAATCATAGACCAATGAAAATGGGGCAAACCTTGATAAATCCGCGGATTTCCCCGCAAAGATTTGGAGGTTTCCATGAATAATCGTAACTTTGCAGATAAAATATAAAGATTATGGCAACAGCAATTTCCGTCAATATCAATATGTCAAAGTCTGACGTGCCGTTTATCCGCCAGTTGGCAAAGCGGATGGGATGGTCTGTAACGGAGACAAAGGCTGCGGACACCCTTTACGACCCGGAAACAGGAGCATACCTCAACGAAGAGACCATGCAAGCCATCCGCGATGTGGAGGCTGGCAAGGTTACAAGATGCAAAGACATAAATGAATTGTTCACGCAGATATGAACAAATATGAATGGAGTATGGTGGTCAATTTTTAGTGCCATATCAACCCAGACTGGCTGCTCATTTACAAGAAGAAGGAAGTCATAAAGGTGGTGTCACTTTATAGAACAGGCACTCATTCCGACTTGTTTAAGAAATAACCACACGACAAAGAAATACCCTTAATTTCTTAACCCGGGTAAAGACTTTCAGCCTCAGCACACATTTTTTTGGTGTTTCTCAATGCTATTTCCACCGTTTTTGTTAGTTTTGCAGGGATGGAGTGGCGGAACGAAAATAGGGAACAAGGGGCGGACGAGTCTTATCAATTGCTGAATATTATGTTATTTGGGAAAAAAGATACATTTGCTATAGAGGTCTATTTGAAGCAAATAGGCAGATATATTTTTGCAAATTACTGCTTATGGATAAAAAATTCAAGAATTGGAGATTTGAGTCAGTTCACTCTCCTTAGTTCGATAATTGACTTAATTGAGCTTTTCTTTTCCGCAGAAGGAGAACGCGAAAATTACAACATTGATGAATCTAATTATTGTGATATAACAGAACGTTTTATAACCGAATACATTGAAGACATGAACAGCTATAAATTCAATATAGGTTCATTTCATGATGAATGTTTGCAAGGGTATTACATATTTTTAATAGAGAATACAGGATATGAATTATTATTGATAAAGGATGATATAGCAAATATTTATTTGGATGCCAAAATACCACAGAACATTGTTTCTAAATGTTTTAAAGAACTTAAAAACTGGATAAATGAATCAACTGTTTTAGTGTTAAGAAGTTATTTAGATACTTTAGAAAACAAAAGTAACTTTGCAAGTGAGGGAAATAATAACATTTCACAATGACAAAAAGATAAATAAAAGCAATATGAGGATGAACGAAATCATAATACAAGCCTGGATATATGGGATTGTAATTCTGTCAAATTCAA
>JAFLSG010000063.1 GCA_022511065.1 Prevotella sp. | reverse complement strand
CATTTTGTGCTCGACGGCGGCTCATTTTGTGCTCCGCAGTTCCTCATTTTGTGCTCCGCAGTTGCATCGTCGAGCCTAAAGTTGGATGCCATCGAGCCGAAAATCTTACACGCGCGCGTACATTATTATATAGTGTGTGGCAGAAATTGGGATTTTAGAGGAGTTAAGACAGGGTGCGGACTGTTTTGTTCTTTTATGTAAATCAAACAGAGATCTTGTCTGAATAAACCGATGGAAATGTAAGGATAATTGGACACCGCCTTTGCGTGTTCTTTCCTACGCGAGAAACGGTAAGCGCAATGGTCATTGGGTAATCTGATTGGATAAGAGACCTTATTTAAGAATCATTACACTTTCCGGCCCCATGTTGAAAAGGAGGTCGAGGACGGAAAGATTGGGGAGGAATCCGTGTCTCTGGCCGTAAACCTGATAGTATCGCTGGGGCGTGAAGTCGGGGTCGGGCAGGGGGTGCTTTGGGTTGATGGCTTCGCGGTAATCGTGCAGCGGGTTGCCTGTCTGCTCGTGCGCGCCGTCACTATTCAATCCATCAGCCGCCTCTGCGATGTACTGCTCGCTGTGCCTAACGCTTGGCTCTATGTCAATCAACTCGCACATCGTCTGACGGATTTCCTCGTTGAAATCGTACAAAAATGCCCATCGCTTCTCAAAGAACGGGCGGATGTCGTCCTGATAGTATTCAAAGAACGGGGATTCTCCATAGGCACTGACGAGCGCATTCCAATGCAGATGCCGCCAGTTGCCGTGGTCACTAATGCGTATGTCCTTGATGAGTTGGGAACCGCCCCGCTCTATCGGCACGGTGAGTGCTTGCGTGCCATTCGCCGTTGCGATGACACAGCGGTTGCGATAAGTCTGCTTCTGGAAATTCTCCCACCGCTCTATCAGCACGCTTTCGGCACGGCACAACTTCTGATACCATTGTACCGGGCCGAAATACGTGGTACTGAGGAGGGCAGTCATTTACTTGATGTTATCAACAAAGCGACCGATGCGGCTCCACCTTACGCCATTGATGCCGCGGCGGTCGGGGTCAGACGACCACCAGATGAATATCGGCTTACCCACCACGTGGTCTTCCGGCACGAATCCCCAATAACGGGAGTCGGCGGAGTTGTGGCGGTTGTCACCCATCATCCAGTAGTAGTCCATCTTGAACGTGTATGCCTTTGCCTCCTTGCCGTTGATGAATATCTTGCCGTCGCGCAGTTGCAGGTTGTTGCCCTCATACACCTTGATGGGGCGCTCGTAGATGGCAATGTTATCCATATCAAGTGCGATGGATTCGCCCTTTTTCGGAATCCATACAGGGCCGTAGTTGTCTCTCGTCCAATGCTTGTTGCCGTTCAACGGATAGATGTCGTAGTCGCTTGCTTCCGTATTGATGGTGATGCTCTCCACGATGTCCTTTCTCGCTTTGAGTGCTTCTACTGCGGCTTTCGTCAGCGGCATATAGCCCAAGGTGTTCAGACTGGTCAAGTCCTCCATCGAGATACCCAGTTCTTGCATCAGTTCGTCGGGGATGGCCTGTCGCAACTTTACATAATAGGTGTATTGCACGTTGTCAGGCTCTTTGTTCGCCTTCCCGTCCAAGTAGATGATGCGGTCCTTAATCTGCAAGGTTTGTCCAGGCAGACCCACGCAACGCTTCACGTAGTTCTCGCGCCGGTCAGTCGGTCGGGTGATGATTTCGCCGTATTCACCGCGATTTCGCCACAGTTCGTTGCGCCCTGCAGCATAGATGGCATCGAAATATTGCGCCCGCACATCAGCCGGCAGCATATCGGGATTCGGGCGGTTGGGGTACAACTGATAGCCGATGGAATAGCACATCTGATAATAGTCGTATGACTGATACTGCGGGGCAGCGCAGAGCGTATCGCCGGCAGGGAAGTTGAACACCACGATGTCATTCAGTTGCACCTCGCCCAATCCTTTCACGCGGCGGTAATCCCAGTGCGGCCACTCGATGTACGACTTGCACTCTATGACGGGCAGCGTGTGCTGCGTCAGGGGCATCGTCAGCGGGGTCTGCGGGATGCGGGGGCCATAGCTCACCTTAGAGACGAAAAGATAGTCGCCCGTCAGCAGCGATTTCTCCAGACTGCTCGATGGAATCACGTAATTCTGGAAGAAGAACTGGTTGATGAAATAGACCGCCACCAAGGCGAATACCAACGCATCCACCCACGACATGACGAACTTCACAGGCTTCTCCGCCTCTTTCCACCATTGCCACTTAATCTTCTTCGTGATATAGACATCGTAGATGAATGGTATCACGATGATGCCCCACCAACTCTTCACCCAAAGGAGGAACAACAGATATAATATCAGTACGGCGATGAACTTCGCCCACTGCACTTTCGGATTAACCTTTGCCTTTTTCTTGTCAATCATAGTCAGAACTTAAACATATCGCTGATGGTCAGCAGTCCGTTATGGTCTTTTGTGTATTCCGCCGCCAACACCGCACCGAGGGCAAACCCCTTACGGCTGTGGGCATCGTGGGTAATGGTAATCAAATCCGCATCCGAATCATAGCGGATGGTATGGATGCCTGGCACCTCGCCGCGACGGATGTGATCCACCCGCAGAAGTGTCGGGTCGGTGGTGTCCTCCGCCCATGCCTGCTTGCGGTCGATGTTCTCCACAATCTCCTCCGCCAAAGTGATGGCCGTGCCGCTCGGATGGTCGAGCTTATGCACATGATGCGTCTCTTCCATCTCCACATCGTATTGCGGGAACTGGTTCATAATCTTTGCCAAATAGCGGTTTACGGCCGAGAAGATAGCGACACCGATACTGAAGTTTGAAGCCCAAAAGAGCGTCTGCCCGCCCTCGTTACACATTTGGCGCACCTCATCGCCGTGCTCTTTCATCCAGCCCGTGGAGCCGCTGACCACCTTCACGTTCTTGGCAAATGCCTTCAGATAGTTGTCGTATGCCGTGTGCGGGGTGGTGAACTCTATCGCCACATCTGCCGATGCAAACTCAGGGGAGTCGAAGTCCTGCTGATTGTTAATGTCGATGATACTCACAATCTCATGGCCACGGTCGAGGGCTATCTGCTCAATCATCTTGCCCATCTTGCCGTAACCGACTAATGCTATTTTCATATTTAATCCGAATTAAAAACGTTGCAAAGGTAATGATTTCCATGCAGATTCCATTTGAAATGCAACAGAAAATAACATAAAATAGCAGAGAGTCGGGATTTTTTGCGTACCTTTGCATACGGAATGCAAAAGCAATCAGGGACGATGTACGATGTAAAAAAGATAAGGGAGGATTTCCCGATTCTGTCGAGAGAAGTGTATGGCAAGCCGTTGGTCTATTTGGATAATGCCGCCACGACGCAAAAGCCGCTGTGCGTGTTGGATGCGATGCGTGACGAATATCTGAATGTGAATGCCAACGTGCATCGCGGTGTTCACTATCTGTCGCAACAGGCAACGGACTTGCACGAGGCGGCACGTGAGGCGGTTCGGCAATTCATCAATGCCGGGAAGACGGAAGAGATTGTCTTTACAAGAGGCACGACCGAGGCGATAAATCTGATAGCCGCCTCGTTCTGCGAGTCGCAGATGAAGCCCGGCGATGAGGTGATAGTCACGGATATGGAGCATCACTCCAACATCGTGCCGTGGCAGTTGCAGGCGCAGCGGCATGGCATCGTGGTCAGGCATCTGCCGATAACTGACGACGGGCAACTGATGCTCGATGAAATCGAGAGTTTCTTCACCGAAAAGACGAAGATAATGAGTATTGCGCACGTGAGCAATGTGCTTGGTACGGTCAATCCTGTGGAGCAGTTGATAAAGATTGCGCACAGCCACGGTGTGCCCGTCTTGGTGGATGGTGCGCAGAGCGCCCCTCATTTCAAGGTCGATGTGCAGGCGATGGATTGTGATTTCTTCGCTTTCAGCGGGCATAAGATGTATGGGCCTACGGGAATAGGTGTCCTCTACGGAAAGGAAGAATGGCTTGAAAAATTGCCTCCCTATCAGGGCGGTGGCGAGATGATAGACAAGGTAACGTGGGAAAAGACCACCTTCGAGCGCCTACCCTTTAAGTTTGAGGCGGGCACGCCCGACTATATCGCCACCCACGGACTCGCCAAAGCCATCGAATATATCCATTCCATCGGGTTTGATGCCATCTCTGCCCATGAGCGCGAACTTACCCGATATTGTATGGAGCAGTTACGGGAAATACCCGATATTCATTTCTACGGAACGGCTCCCGACAAGGATGCGGTGGTTTCATTCAATGTGGGGAACATCCACCATCTTGACCTCGGTACGCTGCTTGACCGTCTCGGCATTGCCGTCCGCACGGGACATCACTGCGCCCAGCCCCTGATGGACAGGCTCGGCATATCGGGTACGGTGCGCGCTTCGTTTGCGCTATACAATACGAAAGAGGAAATCGATGCCTTTGTTGCGGGTGTCCGTCGTGTTAGTCAGATGTTCTGAAAAGTCCCCAAAGATAGATTGTGTAGGGAAGATGTTAGAGAGTCACTATTATAAAGGAATGGTTGAGGCGGGCTGCGATGAGGCGGGGCGCGGTTGCTTGGCGGGCAGTGTCTATGCGGCAGCGGTGATTCTGCCCGAGAATTATCAGAACGAACTGCTGAATGACTCCAAGCAACTGACGGAGAAACGCCGCTATCAGCTTCGGGAAATCATCGAGAAAGATGCCGTTGCGTGGGCAGTAGGCATCGTTACGCCCGATGAAATCGACAGAATCAACATCCTCAATGCCTCCATCCTTGCGATGCACCGCGCACTTGACCAGTTGGCTGTGCGCCCCGAGGCAGTCATTGTGGATGGTAATCGCTTCAAGCCTTACCAATCCCTGCCCCATACAACCATCGTGAAAGGCGACGGGAAATATCTGTCAATCGCAGCCGCAAGCATCCTCGCAAAGACCTACCGCGACGACTATATGAACAGCTTGGCGGAGGAATATCCGCAATACGACTGGCTTTCCAACAAGGGCTATCCCACGAAGAAGCATCGCGATGCCATCCGTCAGTATGGTATTACGCCCTATCACCGCAAGAGCTACAATCTTTTAGGCGGTGGGCAACTGAGCTTTGAGTTTGAGGATTAATCAGGCAACGGTGTTTTTACTCAGTATAAATTTACGGCGTAAAGACACAAATTTTAGTTGTAAATCGGCATTGCCACCAAATAATTTCGTACCTTTGCACCCGGTTTATTATTAAATAGGATAATTATGGCAAAGAAAGCACTTTTGATGATTCTCGACGGATGGGGAATCGGTAGGCATGGCATAGGCGACGTAATCTATAACACGCCGACGCCTTATCTTGATCTTTTGATGGCTACATCGGCTCACTCGCAGTTACAGGCATCTGGTGAGGATGTGGGTCTGCCCGACGGACAGATGGGTAACTCCGAGGTGGGGCATCTCAACATCGGTGCAGGTCGCATCGTGTATCAGGACTTGGTGAAGATTAACCGCGCTTGTAAGGACGGCTCCATCTTGGAGAATCCTCAGGTGAAGGCAGCCTATGGCTACGCCAAGGAGAATGGCAAGAAGCTGCACCTGATGGGACTGACCTCCGACGGCGGCGTGCATTCAAGCCTCGACCATCTCTTCAAACTGATTGAGGTGGGTAAGGAGTACGGCCTGAAAGACCAAGTATTCGTGCATTGCTATATGGATGGCCGCGACACCGACCCGCACTCCGGTAAGGGATTCATCGAGCAGGTGCAGGCTGTCTGCGAAAAGAACGACGCACATATCGCCAGTATCGTGGGACGATTCTACGCAATGGACCGCGACAAGCGTTGGGAGCGCGTGAAAGAAGCCTACGACCTGATTGTAGAGGGTAAGGGTAAGCAGTCGAACGATATGGTGGCTGCCATGCAGGAAAGCTACGACGAGGGCGTGACCGACGAGTTCGTGAAGCCCATCCATAACGCCTCGGTGAACGGCGTGATAGAAGAGGGTGACGTGGTAATCTTCATCAACTTCCGCAACGACCGCGCAAAGGAGCTGACCATCGCCCTCACACAGGAAGACCTGACCGAGCACGGCATGCACACGATTCCCGGTCTGCAATACTACTGCATGACGCCGTATGACGCGAAGTTTACGGGCGTTCACATCCTTTTCCCGAAGGAGAACGTGGAGAATACGCTCGGCGAGTACCTGAGCAAGATGGGCAAGAAGCAGTTGCATACGGCTGAGACGGAGAAGTATGCTCACGTCACGTTCTTCTTCAACGGTGGTCGTGAGGCTCCGTATGATGGCGAGGATCGCATCTTGGTGGCAAGTCCGAAGGTGGCTACCTACGACCTGAAGCCGGAGATGAGTGCTTATGAGGTAAAAGACAAGTTGGTGGGCGCTATCGCCACCCAAGAGTACGATTTCATCGTAGTAAACTTCGCCAACGGCGATATGGTGGGACACACGGGTGTCTATAATGCCATCGCCAAGGCGGTGTGGGCGGTGGATAACTGCGTTCGCGATGTCATCGAGGCTGCAAAGGCCAACGACTACGAGGCTATCATCATCGCCGACCACGGTAATGCCGACAATGCCATCAACGCTGACGGCACGCCCAACACGGCGCACTCGCTGAATCCCGTTCCGTTCATCTACGTGACGAACAACAATTCCGCCACGGTGAAGGAAGGTCGCCTTGCCGACGTGGCTCCCTCCATCCTCCACATTATGGGCTTGGAGAAGCCGGCAGACATGACGGGTGAGTCGCTGATAACCGACTAATCATCATGAACGTCCAGATAGAACAAAGCTGGAAGCAGCATCTCGGCAGTGAGTTCGACAAGCAATATTTTGTCGGGCTTACTGCCGCTGTTCGTCAAGAATACTCCCAATACACCTGCTATCCTCCCGGCAAGCTGATTTTCAATGCCTTCAATCTCTGTCCGTTTGACAAGGTAAAGGTGGTGATTATCGGTCAAGACCCCTATCATGAGCCGGGGCAGGCGCACGGATTGAGCTTCTCTGTGCAAGACGGAGTACCTTTCCCCCCGTCGCTTGTCAATATCTTCAAGGAGATAGAGCAGGATCTCGGCACACCGATGCCTCAAAGCGGCAACCTGACCCGTTGGGCGGAACAGGGTGTGCTGCTGCTGAATGCCTCGCTGACTGTCCGTGCCCATCAGGCCAACAGCCATTCCACTTTGGGGTGGCAGACATTCACCGATGCCGCCATTCAGGCACTTGCCACGCATCGTGAGCATCTGGTCTATATGCTTTGGGGCGGCTTTGCCCGTGGTAAGGCTTACATGATAGACCGTCAGAAAAACTTCGTACTTGAGTCCGTCCACCCCTCTCCGTTGAGCGCCAATCGTGGCGGGTGGTTCGGCAATCATCAGTTCTCCCGTGCCAATGCCTATCTCGTGGAGAACGGGCAAACCCCGATACAGTGGTGACGAAGCGGCTCCCTCCCATTATCCAAGTCGGCGACGTGTTGGTTTCGCCCGAAATCCTCACGGAGAAGTTCTGTTGTGACTTGAGTGCCTGTAAAGGTGTATGCTGCGTGGAGGGCGATGCCGGTGCGCCCGTGACGCTCGATGAAATCGCGGAAATGGAGGACTGCGTGGATGAAGTGTGGGATGACTTATCGGCTTCTGCGCAGGCTGTCATCGACAAGCAGGGCATTGCCTATACAGATTCAGAGGGCGACCTCGTGACGAGCATCGTCAATGGCAAGGACTGCGTGTTTACTTATTACGGCGACATCACGGACGATGCCCGCCAACCAATCACCAACTGCTGCCTCTGTGCATTGGAAAAGGCTTACAGAGCAGGGCGTACCCGCTTCTGCAAGCCTGTCAGTTGTGCGCTTTACCCGATTCGGGCGAAAGTGCTTGGCGGCGGCCTCATCGGACTGAACTACAACCGATGGAGTGTCTGCAAGGCGGCTATCGCAAAGGGAGAGGCGGAAAACCTGCCGCTGTACCAGTTCCTGCGCGACCCGCTCATTCGCCGCTTTGGTGAGGAGTGGTATCAGGAACTGCTTGCCACCGTAGAAGAATTAAAGCGTCAGGGCTATTTATAGTATCTGATTCTGCCCTGTCTTCAACTTCACTTTTTGGCTCTGCCCATTATATAATAAGGTGATAGTGCCGTTCTTCATTGCCTTGACTGAGCACGAAATCACCTTACCATCCTTCCACGCAAACGACAGTTCATAACCGCCACGGGCGCAAAGCCCGCTCACCGCTCCGTCTTTCCACTCTTCGGGAAGGGCGGGCAGCAGTTCGATAGTAGCCTGTTGCGGGTCGATGGTCGATAGTTGGCTCTGCATCAGCATCTCGCAGACACCCGCCGTTCCACCGAAGTTTCCATCAATCTGGAAAGGTGGATGGGCGTCGAACAAGTTCGGATAGGTGCCTCCGCTTCGCCTCCTGTCGCTGCCCGTGTAGTTGTCGGGCGACACATAGGTCAGCAGTTTGCGGTAGATGTGATATGCCTGTTCCGGCTTGTGGAGCCTTGCCCAAAGGTTGATGCGCCACCCCGTGGACCACCCTGTGGTCTGGTCGCCCTTGATTTCAAGTGAGCGCTCGCACGCTTTCTGTATGTCCGCAAGGGGGAACAACGGTGTGGGCGAAACCAAGTGATTGCCGGGATAAAGCCCGATGAGATGGCTCTGATGGCGATGTTGGAAGTCCCAGTCATCCCAGTCATAGTACCACTCGTTGAGGTCGCCCATGTGTCCGATGGTGTAGGGATGCAGTCGTGTGAGTGCGTTGGCGATGTCCTTGTTCTGCTCACCGAGCACCTTGCCGGCTGCCAATGTGTTGATAAACAGCTCACGGATGATGGCGAGGTCGGCCGTTCCGCCGTAGCAGGTCATGCCGTGATAGCCCTTGTCGGTCTTATATTCGTTCTCGGGTGATGTGCTCGGGGCGGTAATCAGTTCGCCCGGCTCCTTCGGATTCTCTATCAACCAGTTAAGGCAGAACTTGGCAGCACCTTTCATCAGCGGATAGGCTACCTGCCGCAGATACTGCTTGTCCTGTGTAAACTGATAGCGTTCCCACAGCGTGTTCACGAGCCATGCGCCTCCGAGGTTCCAGTTCGCCCATTCCGGCATCTCGCGCTTTTCGCCCACGGGGTTGGTCATTGCCCACAGGTCGGAGTTATGACTGGAGCACCAGCCCTCGCTGATACCATAATAGTTGCGCGCGGTATATTGCCCGTTCTCCGCCAATGCCTGTACGAAACCGTCGAGCGGTGTAGCCATTTCTGCGATATTGGCGACGAATGCGGGCCAATAGTTCTCTTCAAGGTTGATGTTCACGGTGTAGTTTCCCCGCCACGGCGACCAGAGATGCGGGCTCCAAAGCCCTTGCAGATTAGCGGGAACACCGGGCGTGCGTGACGATGAAATCAGTAAATACCGCCCAAACTGGAAATAAAGCTCCTCTAAATAGCGGGAGTTCCCGCCCTCGTCGGTGTAGGCTTTCAGCAGTTGGTCGGTAGGAGTGGCTGCGGGCTGCGTATGGGTGGGGGAGAGGGAGAGTTTCACCCGGTCGTACAGTGCCTTGTAGTCTGCGATGTGCCGCTCCTTGAATTCTGTATAATTGTGGTTCTGCGTGTGCCAGATGGCATCTGCTGCGTTCTCTAAATAAGCAGCGCCTTCCTTGACAGGGTGCTTGTCAAAACCATCGAAACTCGTCTCATTGACGATGTAGATAACCGCCTCGCTGCCGTTTGTGATGGTCAGCGACGAGTCGCTTGCCGTCACTTCCCCGTCGGTCTTTACGCTGAGCATCGTGCACAAATGGATGCTCTCCTGCGGGTTGCCCGTGGCGTGTCCCGTCATCGTCAGTTGCGATGGGATGGCCTTTACCTTGTGGGGCACTTGCGCGGTGAGGGCTATCCGACAATGGATATCACCCTTCAGTCTGATACCAATGAGTTTGTCAGGGTAAGAGGCAAAATATTCCCGTTCCATCGGCTTCCCATTGCGGGTGTAGCGGTCTGTCACCATTGCGCTGTCAAGGCTCAGCTGCCGGTGATAACCGCTGACAGCTCCGAGTGCAAGGTCTTTGATATGCAGCGTGCCAAGTGGTTGGAAGAACTGCGAGTTAGGCCCCTGCACGTGTAGTTGCAGCGAGTCGGCGAGTGGATAGTCCTCGTTGAACAGCGCCTCCCGTATCTTCGGAATCCATTGGTGGGCATCCGCATCGAGGTTTCTATCTACGGGTTTTCCCGTCCAGAGCGTGATGTCGTTCAGATAGATGATGTTGTCGTCCGTACCGCCATAGACGAGCGCCCCGAGCTTTCCGTTGCCGATGGGCAGCGACTCCTCGAAGAATTCGGCGGGCTTGTCGTATTGCAGTTTCATCGGTGCCTGCTCCACCTGCGCCGCCATGACCTGTGCGATGGCCACGGCGATGATTACGGGATATTTCCTCATGATTTCCGTTGTTTGCTTCTTGCCCTATACTGTTTCCTCGTCGTCCATCGGATAGTGCACACCCCACTTTGCCCGGAGCTCGTCCATCAGTTTCATCACATAGAGTGTCTCCGCGTGCGGCATCTCTTTCGGCTCTGCTAATCCGTCGATGAGTGCCTGCTTGCACGCCGTAAACTGATATTCGTAGCCCGTAATCTGCCGTGGCACGTCGATTTCCTCGATGAATACGCGGTCTTTTCCGTTCACCCGAATCTTCTGCGGATTGTTGATGTTGTCAATGATGATGTTGCCCTCCGTGCCTGCTATCACGCCGATGTTGTCACCCACGCAACAGGCGGACGATTGCATATTGGCTAAGATACCGCCCGACAAACGCATGGAAATCGCATTGCTCAAGTCCATGCCCGTGTCTGATTTCACGCATTGTGATTCGATATGCTCGATGTCCGCATCGCAGAACATCCGCACGAAGTTGATGGCATACACCCCGAGGTCGAGCAGCGCGCCGCCGCAGAGTTCTGGGCGCATGATGCGCTCTTTGTTGCCCATGCTGTAGCCGAGTGTTGCCGTGATGAGGCGGGGCGTACCGATACGCCCGTCGGCAATGAGCCGTCTCACGATGCCTACCGCAGGCTGATAGCGCGTCCAGATGGCTTCCGCAAGGAAGATGCCCTTCTCGCGGGCAAGCCGCACGATGGCCTCGCTCTGGCGGAGGTTGGCCATGAAAGCCTTCTCCACCAAGCAGGGCTTGCCTTTCTCTATCGCCTCCCGCGTCACATCGTAGTGGTGGGAGTGGGGAGTCGCTACATAGACGAGGTCAATCTCTGCATCCTCTATCAGTTCGGAATAAGAGCCGAATGCCTTCGGAATTCCCCATTTCATCGCGAATTGCTCCGCTTTCTCCCTTGTGCGCGATGCGATGGCGTGGCAGGTCACGCCGTCCAAGTCTTTCAGCGTCAGGGCAGCCTTCTCTGCTATCCACCCTGCGCCGATGATGCCTACCCGCATATCCCTGCCTTCCATCATCTTGCCATTTTATAGATAGCCTCCATATCCTCCGCTTTCAGCACCTTGAAGCAGCCTTGCGTCTTGGTGTGGTTGCGGCTACACTTGCGCACCATTTCCTTGATTTCATCGTCAGTAATCTCCCTTCCGATGAGTTCGCGGATATTGATAGGCATGCCGATGGCATGATAGAAGCGCTCCATTGCCTCGATGCCCTTGATTGCCGTACCCTCTGGGTCGGTGTAGTCGTTGGTTACGCCCATCACATTCACGGCGAACTTCACGAAACGGCTCACGTTCTCCCGATAGACATAGCGTGCCCAGCTCGGCCATACGGCGGCGAGGCCTGCCCCGTGCGTCACGTCGAACATACCGCTCAACTCATGTTCCAACTGGTGCGTTGCCCAGTCGTCGCTCAGTCCGCAGCCCGTCAGTCCGTTGTGCGCCACGCTGCCGCCCCACATGATTTGTGCGCGGTTGCGGTAGTCCTCCGGGTCTTTCAGCACGGCAAACACGCAATCCTTCATCGTGCGCAGCACCGCCTCGGCTATCTCGTCGGTCAATGTCATATCGTCATCGTGCGAAAAGTACCGTTCCATCGTGTGCATCATCATGTCCGTCACGCCCGCCGCTGTCTGGTAGGGAGGCAGGGTAAAGGTGCGCTTCGGGTTCATGATGGCGAACTTCGGGCGCAGCATATCGTTTGAATAACCCAACTTTACGTCGCCATCCTCGTTGGTAATCACGGTGGATTCGCTCATTTCGCTACCTGCGGCGGGGATGGTCAGCACGCTTGCCAATGGCAGACTGGCCTCCGGCTGCGCCTTGCCCAAGTAAAAGTCCCATACCTCCTTGTCGGTCACGGCACCCATCGCGATGGCTTTTCCCGAGTCAATCACGCTGCCGCCACCCACGGCGAGGATGAAATCAACTCCCTCCTTTCGGCAAAGTTCGATGCCCTCATGCACTTTCGACAACCGTGGGTTGGGCACTACGCCCCCGAGCGTCACGTATGCCACGCCGCCCTCCTTGAGCAGACCGCATACCTTGTCGAGCAGTCCCGACTTCACCGCACTCTGCCCTCCGTAATGCACTAACACTTTCTTTCCACCGTAGCGCTTCACCAAAGTCGCCACTTGTTCCTCCGATTGCTCCCCGAACACCACTTCGGTCGGAGCGTAGTAATTAAAATCCTTCATGTCTTTTGTTTTGTCTAATGTTTATGTATTTGTTTTATAACGCTGTATGTTTCAGTTCGTTAGTGATAGCCCTATTGATGAAATCGTTAATGGTCGTTCCCGTGGCAGATACAAAAGCTGCAACGCGGGAATGCAATTCCGAAGGCATGCGCAGGTTAAGTCTGCCGCTATAAGGCTTTGCTGGTTCAATACCATCAGCCTTGCAGCCCTCGATATAGCTGTCCACGCCATCTTCAAAGTCCTTGCGCAGTTCATCTAAGGTATTCCCTTCATAGAGGATAAGCGCCTTGCCCATCCCTTGTACCTTGCCAAACAAGCAGTTGTCCTCTTTACTGTATTCAACACTGCCTTTGTAGCCTTTATATTCCAAGTAGTCCATATATATTGTTAAATTAGTCCGTTATTCCTCAAATGTTGATATATTGCTTTCACCATCCACTCCTTCATGATACTGCCGGGATGCGGGCGGTGTATGTCAATGTAGATACCAAACTCTTCATTCTTGAACCGAATACGAGAGCCGGATGTTGCCCCTTTTTGATGTAACTGATACCCTAAACAAGAGAGCAAGGTGATTGTCTCCTCATAGGTAAAGTCCTTGGGCTTCTTCTTAAATCGTTCTAATAGTTTATCTTTTGTCCCCATATTGGTCTTTTGGGACAAAGGTACTAATATTGGTACTAATATCCAAATCTTTTAGAAACTATTAATGCAAGGCTGAACAATTAAGGTGGCATCTTGTGTTGTTAAGATGCCACCTTGTCCGGATAACCTTGCTCCTTAATAGCAGAGAGCAGACGGTTTATTTCACCATCATTTTCCTCGTCGTTCCATCACTCATCTTGATAATGGTCAGTCCTTTGTGGTTGCTATTCGTTTCATGCCCCGCTGCGTCGTAGCGCTTTATCTCTTTTGCATTTGGTGTAGTAGGGACGATGCCTTCTATTTCCGTGGCGGAGATAGCATGCAGGTTTTTGAAGTTCTTCCATACATTAGCACTTTGGTAGGCTTCCAATGCTTCTTGAGGAACATAGACATCAACTTCATTATAATGACGATCGTCAAATGTATCGAATTTTATATTTGGCGGGGTAGTATTAAGAGAGTATAAAGTTGTTAGTGCTCGACAGTCTATGAATGCCCATATGTCGATTGAAGAAACAGAATTGCCGAGTGTCACACTCGTCAAACCCCTGCTGCCTCCGAATGCAGCAGATTCAATCGTAGTAACGGAGTTGGGAATTGTCACATTGGTGAGGCTGTGGCATAGGTTGAACGCACCATAGCCAATCGTGGTAACGGAGTTGGGAATTTCAATGCTCGCTAATTTTATGCAATCATAGAATGTGCCATACTCGATAGTAGTGATTGAGTTTGGTAGAGTAACACTTGCTAGCCTCGCACAACCCGCAAACGCATGATCGCCAAGCATGGTGACGGAATTAGGAATTGTCACGCTTGTAAGACGATGGCACTCCCAGAATGCGAGTGCACCAATCGTGGTAACCGAATTGGGAAGTTCTATACTCTCAAGTCTATAACATTGACTAAACGCATAATCGCCTATTGTGTTAATTGAGTTAGGAATTTCCACGCTCTCAAGGTTATTGCACTCCTCGAACGCCCAACCGCCAATCGTGGTAACGGAGTTGGGAATTATTACACTCGTAAGACCCTTGCATTGACCAAATGCATTTTGGCCAACCTCCAAAACGGTTAGTGTCATGTTATTATAACTGACTGTTGCCGGGATTACGATGTCATCTCGGTAAAGTCCATAACCACTTTCGTGGCGAGCTACCTTGCAGGTGAAATCACTCTCTGATATGATTTCGTAATAAAGACCATCTACCTCAAAGTCGTAGGCAGATACGTTGGTGCTGCACAATAGGCATACCACTGCAAGCAGCGACTTAAATACTTTCCCTTTCATAAGTTGTACAAATCTCCTGCCTCCGCGAACTCCCAAACTTTGGCGTTAATAAAGTGTTTTGCTTGTTTACCCATACAAAAAAGCGTGGAAGTCCGTATCTGTCACTCATTCCACACTCTGAGGCTTCTCGCATTGCCCATCTTGTTTGAACGAGCAACGCAGAACCCACGCCGATAGATTTATATTTACCTTTCATACACAATACTTTAATACCCGTGAAGGTATAACAAGTACATAAGTGTAGTGTGAGGATATATACAACTATCCCATGAGCATCTACCGTTGCTATGTCCTAAACAAGATTGAAATTTTGCGAGAATTTCAGAGTGTCAAGAACAAAGCGTATGATAAACGCTTTCCTAATATAGTAATCCTCTTGCCTCCCGATTTTGCCACGGATAACGGATTTCTCCTTACCGCAGCGTAGCGTGAGTAAGCC
>JAFLSG010000062.1 GCA_022511065.1 Prevotella sp. | reverse complement strand
TCTTCTCCTTCACCTTGTCGTTGCGCATCAGCATTTCGGCATAGACGCGGGCAGGATACTGCCGAGGCTCGCCCTCGGTGTAGAGTGTCACGGTGTATTCCTGTTTCTGCTTGCCCTGCAGGTCAGCAAGGAAGCAAAGTTCGTCATAAGTCTCATCCTGGTCGAGGTCGTCAAGCTGACAGGGTATTTCCTTGCCGTTGAGCGTAACGACAGCCGAGCGTATGTCGCCATATTGCTGCAAGGGGATGACGACAGGCTCGTCCATGCGGACAGACTTGGAGGGGTTGCTCACGCTGACGGTGAGTGCTTGTTGTGCGAGTGCCGTAGAGGCGGTAGTGGCAAGTATTGCCAGCATCATAAGATTTCTCTTCATCGTTATTTAGTTTTAGTAGATGACAAAAGTACGAAAAAACATTGATATCATTGCGCTTTTTTACACAAATAAACAAATATTGGCGGTTTTTACCCTGGTTTTTCAACTTTTTTAGGTTAAAATTTTTATAATAAAAGGAATTTTAGTATATTTGCACAGTTTTTTAACAATTGGGCAAGTCTTCTTTCACGTATCGTGCATAAGATATATTACATACTGATGGTTGTTCTGCTGGCGTGCGTCAGTTGTGAGTGGCAATTCCGCCCTTCTGACGACGAGACGATAGTGATGGCTATTGACAGGTATGACCGTATTCAGAGCCTTTACCTGACTACGGGCGACTTTTCCGCCCTTCAGCAGATGAACACCGCCTATCCGATGCAAACGCGCACGCTGATAGAAGACGTGCTTCACATTGGCAAGGTAAACGACTCACAGATAAATACAAAGTTCCTGAGATTCTATCAAGACACTATCCTGCAGAACCTCATCAATGAGGCTGAGCGTCAATATGCCGGCATGGAAGACATCAACCGGCAGCTGACGAATGCTTTCCGCTATCTCCATAAGAACATACCCGATATGGAGATTCCGGAAATATATGCGCAGATAGGTTCATTGGACCAGAGTATCATCGTGGGCAACAACACGATAGGCATTTGTCTTGACAAATATCTCGGGGCGGATTGTCCGCTCTATCAGAAGCCGGAATATGGGTACTCAAAAGACCAGTTGCGGATGATGGATCGCAGCTATATCGTGCCGGATTGCGTAGGTTTCTACCTGTTGAGCCTTTACCCGATGCCTGCCGACCGCTCTCTTTCGCAATTGGAGCGCGATATTCATATCGGGAAGATACAATGGGCGGTGAACAAGGCGGTAGGGAAGCAGGTCTTTCATTCGGAGTACATTCAGCGTGCCGACCGCTATATGAACCGCAACAAGAATGCAACGGTGGACCAATTGCTTCGCAACAATGAGTATTCAGAATTCCGCTAACTGCCCCTGTCGGATGCCGGAAGCTTTCAGGTGATTCACCAACAGATTCGTAAACTCAAAATTCTTCAGTCCCCATTGCGGGGCTATAAGCATTTCTTTTGGCGACTGGGACACAAACCGCTCCAAAACCAAATCTTCTCTCAGTCGTTGTATGTAGTTGGCTATAAGCTGTATATACTCGTCAATCCGATAGATGGGAAAAGGTTGTCTTTCAAACTCCTCAGCCAATCGTGTGCCTCGGATAATCTGCATCTGATGTATCTTCAGGATATCAATGTCAAGGCGGGAAATGGCAGATGCTTGCCGCAGACTCTCAGCAACATCCTCGCCCGGTAATCCGAGAATGATATGCGCCCCCGTAAGGATGCCCCGCGCATGAGTTTGGCTGATGGCGCGCTGAGACTGGAGGAAGGTGTGTCCTCGGTTGATGCGGCGAAGCGTATCGTCATTGACACTCTCAACACCATATTCAACGATGAGGAAAGTGCGGCGATTGAGTTCTTCCAGATAGTCAAGCAACTCACTGCTAATGCAATCCGGGCGTGTCCCGATAACGATGCCCACCACATCTTTCACGCTTAGTGCCTCTTCATATAGGCTTCGCAACCGTGCAACGGATGAATAAGTGTTGGTGAATGCCTGAAAGTAGGCGAGATATTTCATGTCGGGGTATTTCCGGGCAAAGAATTGCTTGCCATCTTCCAACTGCTCGCTGATGGAGCGGTTTCGGTTGCAATAGGCGGGATTAAACGTGCGGTTGTCGCAATAGGTGCAGCCTCCTGTGGATATCGTACCGTCCCGATTGGGGCAGGTGAAACCTGCATCAACCGATATTTTCTGTACGCGAAAGGGAAATTGCGCCCTAATCCACGTGCCGTAATCATTATAATAAGGTGTATTCACACTATTTTAACCTATCCGTGTGCAAAGTTAAGGAAAAATTATTATCTTTGCACGGTCAAAACGATAAAAACCAACGTAAACATGATGAAGTCACGATTGTTTTTGGTAGGAATATCCATGCTTGCGCTCTCCCTGCAGGTCAATGCGGGCGAGAAGTTAAGTCTGCAAAGCATAACGAGAGGGGAGTTTCGGTCGGAGTCAATGCGCGAGGTGTGCCCATTGCCCGATGGGGAGACTTATGCCCAGATAAGTGATGACGGCAGGCGTATTGTCTGCTACTCTTTCCGTACTGGCAAGCAGACGGGGACACTTTTTGATGCAACAACGGCTCGCGGTGCGCAGCTGAACAGAATTGACGGCTACATCTTGAGTCCTGACGGCAAGCGTCTGCTGATTCAGACCCAGACTAAGCGCATCTATCGCCGTTCGTTCACCGCCACCTATTATATATATGATGTGCGCAACAACAAGCTTGAACCGCTCAGCGAGGGTGGGGCGCAACGGACGCCTGTCTTTTCCCCGGATGGCAATCAGATAGCTTTCGTGCGTGACAACAACATCTATCTTGTCAAGCTGCTTTATGACAATGCGGAGAGTCAGGTGACGAAAGACGGCAAAATCAACGAGATTATCAATGGTGTGCCAGACTGGGTGTATGAGGAGGAGTTTTCTACCAACTCATCGATGGTTTTCTCTGCCGACTCAAAGCAAATCGTGTGGATTCGGTATGATGAGCGTGATGTTCGCCAATATACCATGCAGTTCTTCAAGGGACTTGCCCCCGCGTTGGAGCAGTATGCGGAATATCCCGGTGAATACACCTATAAATATCCTGTTCCCGGACAGGTGAACTCAAAGGTGAGTGTGCTGAGCTATGATATTCAGTCTCATCAGACTCGCCGCATGGAACTGCTTTTGGATGCTGATGGCTACATTCCCCGTATCAAGGCCACTTCTGACCCTGCGAAGATTGCGGTGTTCACGCTGAATCGTCATCAGGATTGTCTGCGCATCTATATGGCCAACCCGCTCTCTACTGTTTGTCAGCTTGCCGTGGAGGATAAGGTGGACAAGTATGTGAAGGAAGAAACTTTCGAGGATGTCCAGATTACGGACAAGCACATCCTGCTGCCAAGTGAGCGCGATGGTTATAATCATCTATACCTTTACAATCTGAATGGTCAGTTGTTGCGCCAGATTGTCAAGGAGAATTATGTAGTGAAAGGCGTGTATGGTTTCGATGAGCAGACGGGCGATGTCTATTTTGCTGCGAATCCCGGAGGTGCCACTGAGCAGCAAGTGATGGTTGCCCATGCGAATGGAAAGACGGAGGTGCTTTCTCAGAAGGCTGGTGTGAATGATGCCATATTCAGCAGTAACTACAAATACTTTATCAATATCTGGAGCGACCTTAATCATCCAGAACAATACGTTCTCTGCCAGAATAACGGTAAGGTGTTGGCTACCCTGATAGACAATCGGAAACTTACGGAAAAACTTGCTGACTATGAGCTTGGCAGCAAGGAACTTTTTACGTTCACGACCTCTGAAGGCGTGCAGCTGAATGGATGGATTGTGAAGCCTGTTGGTTTTTCTCCTTCCAAGCGTTATCCTGTGGTTATGTTCCAGTATGGTGGCCCCGGCAGTCAGCAGGTGCTTAATCAGTGGAATGTCGGGATGAGAGGTTCTGGGGCTATTATTGAGCAGTATCTGGCTCAGCAGGGATATATCAGCGTGTGTGTTGATAACCGTGGAACAGGCGGCAGAGGAGCCGAGTTTGAAAAGTGTACCTATCTCCGATTGGGTGAGCTTGAGGCGCGTGATCAGGTGGAAACCGCGCTTTGGTTAGGTCAGCAGCCGTATGTTGATAAGGATCGCATTGGCATTTGGGGATGGTCTTATGGTGGTTGGAACACCTTGATGTCTTTGTCGGAAGGTCGCCCAGTATTTCGTGCAGGCGTGGCTATTGCCCCCCCGACTTGCTGGCGCTATTATGACAGTGTCTATACCGAGCGCTATATGCGCACGCCGAATGAAAACAAAAGCGGTTACGATGAGGTTAATCCCATTGCCCGCGCCTCCCAGTTGCATGGCTCGTTGCTTATTTGTCATGGTCTTACCGATGATAACGTGCATTATCGGAACACTGCCGAGTATGTTGAGGCTCTTGTGCAGGCTGACAAGGATTTCCGTCAGCTTGTCTATACCAACCGCAATCATAGCATTATTGGCGGCAATACCCGTAATCACCTGCTCCGGCAGGCTGTCAATCATTTTAATGAAGCACTGAAATGAAAGTTCGTATCATAATCGCTTTGCTGCTGTTAGTCACTGTTGGGACTACGGCGCGCGTTCGTCAGAGGAATCCGCAATCTCGCAAGGTTACGCCTGTTGAGAGGATTGTGGTGGAGGTTTCAAATCCTTCATCGGAATATCGTGAGCAGATAGTGGAGATTCCGTTGGATTCAGTTCTTTCACGATTGAATATTCCTGCCGATAGTATTCGTGTGCGTGAGGCTGCTGGGCTTGATGTCCCTTTCCAGCTTTCTCATGACGGATATTTGCTTGTTGAGGCATCTGTCAGGAAAGGCGGAGTGGCAAGGTTTACTATCTCTAAGGGGAATCCTCAGACTTTCCCCGTTGTATGCCATGGGGCGCTCCATCCTGAGCGGAAAGACGACTTTGCATGGGAGAATGACAGGGGATGCTATCGCGTCTATGGCCCTGCATTGGAACGCACAGGAGAACGTTCGTTTGGCATTGATGTATGGACGAAAAATACACCTGAACTTGTGGTGGATGAGCGTTTCCGTATTGAGGATATCGTGATGATGCCTACCATTGACTCCCTGCGTCGGGTGAACAGGCATCAGGGTGATTCACTCTATCGCACCATTTCCTATCATCATGATCATGGTCGTGGATTAGATCCCTATAAGGTCGGCTCTACTTTGGGTTGCGGTGCCCCTGCCCTTATGTTGGGTGACAGCATCGTGATGCCTTATTGCTTTGCTGACTATAAAGTTCTTGATGACGGTCCATTGCGCTTTTCTGTGGAATTGACTCAAAGTCCTCGAATGGTGGATGGTATGACTATAACGGAGCATCGGATAATCACGCTTGATAAAGGCTCGAACTTCAATCGCATGACTGTTTGGTATGATGGCCTTACCCGTCCCGTAGGATTCTGCTCTGGTGTGGTTATCCAGTCAGAAGATCCCGATCCTGTGGTTTTAGGCACTAACTATGTGGCTTATACAGACCCCACGGATCAGCCTAATGTGCATCAGGCTCCTCTTTATGTGGCAGCTCTCTTTCCTAATGGCTCGGTTACCACCCGTCGCTTGCAAGGGCATGCCGTTGGTGCATTCCCCCAATATGATGGTGCCCCTTACACCTATTATTTCGGTTCGGCATGGAGCAAATATGACGTGCGTACCCCCGAGGAATGGCAGGCTCGCATTGCCTGGTTCCTCCGCTCGCAGGAAGCTCCGTTGCAGGTAATTATGAAAAATTAAGTGTTGAAATATTGAGACTACTCAAAAGTTTTGTAATTTTGCAGCCGTAAATTGTCTGTTTAATATAATAACAATGATGATGAAAGCAATAAAATACTTCAAAACAGCTTTATTGATGGCCACTCTTTGTTGTGGTCTGAACTCCTGTGGTGGCGAGGATTATGTAAGCCGCTTAAAGGAGCTGATTCTAAAGGACGTGACTTTTGATAACGGTGCGGATTCAAAGGTACTGACCTTCCGCAATGAGGATTTGTCAAACTATGCCGCCAATTCAAATCAGGATTGGTGTACTGCCATCATCGGCGAATCTACAATCACGATAAGGGTTCTCGCCAACGATACATACGATGATCGTACCGCAACGATTACCCTTGCTGATATTAAAGATGGTATCAGTTCACGAACATTCACGGTAACTCAGGCACAGGCTGCGGGCGTGGTCGTAAATACTAAAGAGTATGAGATGGAAATGGCTGGTGGCGAGATTACTGTGGAAGTCTTGAGCAATGTTGAGTATTACGTAAAGTCTGATGTGGATTGGATTAAGTACGTTGAGACTCGCGGTCTGACCAGTTCTACGGTTGTTCTGCAAGTAGGGAAAAATAATACTGGTGTTAAGCGTTCTGGCACTGTGAGAATTATCAATGATGAGACGGATGAAGCGGAAGTGGTAAAGATTACCCAGTCCTTCAATCCTATATATTCAGTCTCTCCTTCTTCATTGTCGATTGATGAATTGGGCGGAGAATTGGAAGTTTCCGTAACATCAAATATTCAAGTTGATACATATCCTTATCCGGGTGATAATTGGGTAAGCACGATTGGAAGGGAAACTACTGAAGACGGTTTTGTCCAGAAGTTGAAGGTATCGGCATTTACTGCAAAGCAGGCAAGTCGTTCCACTTATGTCACTTTCGAGAATTCTGTCTATGATATGTACGAGACGGTTAGAATCACCCAATATAGAACCTTGTATATCCCAGAGACATCTGTTGATTTATTAACGGGCGATAGTGTTCGGGTCAGTGTTTATAACTCTAACAATATTGATATTATCTGGCGCTCTTTGGATGAGCGATATGTAACGATAACGGAAAATGGTTATATTAAGGGATTGAAGGCCGGAACTGCAACTGTAATAGTAAGTTCAAGGGATGGTGCATATTCTGACAATATCCAAGTTGTAGTGTCGGATCCTATAAAAGTGGAAGATTATTTCAATGCTCGATGGTCTGAATCCTTTGTTTATGGAAAAGACACATTAGGCAACGATTCTGTTATTGCGACCAATATTAACTGCACATTGACAAACGGAAGCCCGTTTGATATTGAGTTAATCGAGTGCACTGGTTACAATAATGGTCCTCGGATTATCTACCATGAAAGCTTTAGAAGCGTATTGGCTTCTGGCGCAGGAGTGACTGTTAGTGTCCGTGTTGAGGAAGAAGTGAATAATCTGTATTTCGTATGGCGGTATTACCATGACGGAAAGGAATACACTTATAAGACGGAGAAACCTCTAACGGCAGCGCGGAGAAAATCCAAGAAGCGTTAGAAACAGATTAGGATAGAGGCGGAGTATTCACTTAGCCTCTATTTGTTTTTTTGAGGCATATTAAGAAAATAAGAAGGCAGGATAATCATTTATCCTGCCTTCTTATTTTCTTAATATGCCTTCTTAGCCTTAATACGCAAACAACGGATACTCTTTCATCTTCTCATTCACGCGAGCACGAACGTTGGCAATAATCTGCTCATCCTCCGGGCTATTGAGCACCTCCTCAATCATTTCTGCAATCATTACCATCAGATCCTCTTTGGCACCACGGGTAGTGATGGCAGGTGTTCCAAGACGGATGCCCGATGTCTGAAAAGCAGAACGGGTGTCGAACGGAACCATATTCTTGTTCACCGTGATATCAGCTGCAACAAGTGCATTCTCAGCCACTTTACCCGTCAGCTCAGGATACTTTGAGCGCAGATCTACGAGCATGGAGTGATTGTCCGTGCCACCGCTGACAATAGTAAAGCCACGCTTCACCAATTCTTCCGCAAGTACCTTCGCATTTTTCTGCACTTGCTTTGCCCACTCCTTAAACTCTGGCTGCAAAGCCTCGCCGAATGCAACAGCCTTGGCTGCAATCACGTGCTCTAACGGACCGCCTTGCTGTCCGGGGAACACAGCTGAGTTCAGCAACTGGCTCATCATCTTCGTAACACCCTTCGGTGTCTTCAGACCCCACGGATTCTCGAAGTCCTTACCCATGAGGATGATACCGCCACGCGGTCCACGCAATGTCTTATGGGTGGTGGAAGTCACGATGTGCGCCCACTTCACGGGATTCTCCAACAATCCGGCTGCAATTAGTCCGGCAGGGTGAGCCATGTCAACCATCAGCAATGCACCCACCTTGTCTGCTATCTCACGCATCCGTTTGTAGTCCCATTCACGGCTGTATGCAGAACCTCCGCCGATAATCAGCTTTGGCTTATGCTCCAATGCTAATGCTTCCATTTCGTCATAATCTACACGGCCTGTCTCTGCGTTCAGGTTATAGCTTACGGGCTTGTAGAGAATACCCGATGTGTTTACGAGCGAGCCATGGGAAAGATGGCCGCCATGTGCAAGATTCAATCCCATGAACGTGTCGCCGGCTTGCAATACAGCAAGCAGCACGGCTGCGTTGGCCTGTGCGCCGGAGTGGGGTTGCACGTTGGCATATTCTGCCCCGAAGAGCTTACATACGCGGTCGATGGCAAGTTGTTCCACTTCATCAACAACCTGGCATCCACCGTAATAGCGGTGCCCGGGATAGCCTTCGGCATACTTGTTGGTGAGATAGCTGCCCATAGCCTCCATGACTTGGTCGCTTACGAAATTCTCACTCGCAATCAGTTCGATGCCTTTCAACTGGCGTTGATGCTCTTTCTCAATCAACTCAAAGATTGTGTTGTCTCTGTTCATTGTCTTTGTCTATTGTGCGTTATACAAGTTCTACTTTGTTAATATCCTGCTCTTTCTCGCAATAGTGGCAGGTCAGTATGCCGTTT
The DNA here is from genome assembly GCA_022511065.1 of Prevotella sp. Taxonomy (GTDB): domain Bacteria; phylum Bacteroidota; class Bacteroidia; order Bacteroidales; family Bacteroidaceae; genus Prevotella. The sequence continues at coordinate 6,220 of JAFLSG010000062.1, read as the reverse complement.
GACACATGGAAATGTGTCTTCATCGGCTCGTTGTTCGTGATACATTTGGGATTGTTGCACTTCACGATGCCCTTGATTTCCTCGGGCGTGACCACCATTTTCTTTTCTACCACCTCGAAATCGTGGATGATGTTGAGCACGATGTTTGGTGCAACCACCGACAGCCGTGAGATTTCCTCGTCGGTGAAGAATTTATCTCCAATCTTGATGATGCCCTTCTTGTCGAGCTTCTTCGACAGGAGATTGTAGCCGATGGTGACCGGCGTGTCCAACTCCTGCAACCTCAGCAGCTGTGCCACTTGGTAAGTCTTCTCTGATGGTATATGGTCTATCACTGTTCCATTCTTGATGGCAGCGACAAGCATTTCCTTCTTTGCCATAATCTTCCTTTTATATATGATGCCTATCTGATAATGGTCTGGTCGTTCCTCACCTCGTCCAATGTGATTCCGAGCACGTCGCAGAAGATGGCTTCGCGGGCGAAAAGTCCGTTGCCAGCCTGCTGAATGTAGTAGGCGTGCGGATTGCTGTCCACCTCATAGGCAATCTCGTTCACGCGGGGTAGGGGGTGGAGGATTCTCATGTTCGGCTTGGCGTTCTTGAGCATCTCGTTGTTCAGCACATACACGTTCTTTACGCGCTCATACTCCATCAGGTCGGAGAAACGCTCTTTTTGCACGCGAGTCATATAGAGGATGTCTGCGTCGGCAATCACTTCCTCGTTGAACACCGTATGCTCCTGATACTTGATGCCATGCTCTTCGCAATAGAGCTTGTATTCCTTCGGCATGGCAAGTTCCTGTGGGGCAACGAAATGGAATGTCGGGTTAAAGTGCCTCATTGCCATAAGAAGTGAATGCACCGTCCTGCCATACTTCAGGTCGCCCACCATATATATATTAAGGTTCTCGAGCGTTCCTTGCGTTTTGTAGATAGAATAGAGGTCGAGCATGCATTGTGAGGGATGCTGATGCGCACCGTCGCCTGCGTTGATGATAGGCACGGGTGATACTTCTGAGGCATATTGTGCCGCTCCCTCGATGAAATGGCGCATCACGATGATGTCCGCATAGTTTGCCACCATGAGTATCGTGTCTTTCAGCGTCTCGCCCTTCGTGCCGCTCGTAATCTTCGGGTCGGCAAATCCAATAACCCGCGCTCCGAGACGGTTAGCGGCGGTTTCAAACGAAAGTCTTGTGCGGGTGGAAGGTTCGAAGAATAGGGTTGCCACCACTTTCCCTTTCAGTATCTCCCTGTTCGGATGCCTCTCAAACGCTTCGGCCATCTCAATCATATAGAGGATTTTCTCCTTGGTCAGGTCGGTGATGGTTACAAAATCATGCTTTGCCATTCGTTCTTGTTATTTTGTTTGTGCAAAATTACACATAATTTCCTATTTCCTGCGATATTCTTTCAAGAAAATTGTAATTTTGCACCAAGATACACGAAAGTAATTGTAAAATCTGACTTATGAGAAAGTGGTTTGTCCGCTTTATGTGGACTTTCTTGATATTAGGTGTGCTGCTTACGGCCACGGCGTTTTATGCGATTGAGCAGGGTTGGGTAGGCTATATGCCCCCGATAGAAGACCTGCAGAACCCGATTAACCGATTTGCCACGCAGATTTATTCTGCCGACGGGCGGCTGATGGGTACGTGGAACTACAATCGTGAAAATCGCGTGATGGTGGATTACGACAAGCTCCCCCAGTCGCTCGTAAAGGCGTTGGTGGCCACGGAGGATGTTCGCTTCTACGAGCATTCAGGTATTGATTTCTATGCACTTGGCCGAGCCTTTGTGAAGCGTGGACTGATGGGGCAGAAGAATGCAGGTGGTGGCTCTACCATCACGCAACAGCTTGCCAAACAGCTATATACCGAGCGCGCCCATTCCACATTGGAGCGACTTTTCCAGAAGCCGATAGAGTGGGTGATTGCCGTCAAGTTGGAGCGCAATTACACCAAGGACGAAATCATCACGATGTATCTGAACTACTTTGATTTCCTGCACAACGCAGTGGGCATTAAGACGGCTTCGGATACTTATTTCAGCAAAGAACCGAAAGACCTGACCGTTACCGAGGCAGCAACGCTGGTTGGGCTTTGCAAGAATCCCTCTTATTATAATCCCGTGCGCAATCCGGAGCGCAGCCGTGAGCGCCGTAATATGGTGCTCTCGCAGATGCGTAAGGCCGGCTATCTTACTGATGCAGAGTTTGATAAATACAAGCAAGAACCGCTGAAGCTGAAGTTCCATGTGACCGACCACAAGGGTGGTATCGCCACTTATTTCCGCGAGTTTCTCCGCCAGTATATGACGGCGAAGCAGCCGATTCGCGACCTTTATCCCTCGTGGAACTATGTGAAGTATGTGCAGGATTCCATTAACTGGGAGACTGATCCATTGTATGGCTGGTGCAACAAAAACAAGAAGCGCGACGGCGACAATTACAACATCTATACCGACGGCCTGAAAGTCTATACCACCATCGACTCCCGTATGCAGGCATATGCGGAAGATGCGGTCTATCAGCACGTTGTGAAGTATCTGCAGCCCGCCTTCAATGCGGAGAACAAGCGTAAGCCTAATGCTCCGTTCACCTCTAATCTGACCCAAGATCAGGTACGGCAGATTCTGAATCGCTCCATCCGCCAAAGTGAGCGCTATCGGGTGTTAAAGGAAAGCGGTGCTTCCGATGATGCTATCCAAAAGTCTTTCCGCACACCTATCCGCATGTCGGTATTCACTTATCATGGGGAGGTTGATACGACCATGACGCCGATAGACTCTATCAAGTATTACAAGTCTTTCCTTCGCACGGGCTTTGTCAGCATGTGTCCGCAGAATGGTCATGTGAAGGCATACGTGGGCGGACTTGACTATGCGCATTTTGCATACGACATGGTGATGGACGGGCGGCGTCAGGTAGGTTCCACCATCAAGCCCTACCTTTATTCACTGGCAATGGAGAATGGTTTCTCTCCCTGTGATGAGGCTCCCAATGTGCAGCAGACTTACATGGTGGCAGGTAAGCCGTGGACACCCCGAAATGCCAGTCAGGCGCGCTATGGCGAGATGGTCACGTTGAAATGGGGACTTCAGCAGTCCAACAACTGGATTTCCGCCTATCTCATGAGCCACCTCAGTCCACAGGCATTCGTTGATTTGCTCCGTGAATATGGTATCTCTAATCCTGATATCCACCCCTCCATGTCTCTCTGCCTTGGTCCTTGCGACATCAGCGTGGGCGAGATGGCGAGTGCATACACTGCCTTTGTCAATCACGGCATTCGTGCCTCTCACATGTTTGTCACGAAGATTGAGGACAGCGAGGGCAACACGGTAGCCCAGTTCCAGCCTCGGATGAACGAGGTCATCAGTGAAGAGAGTGCCCATAAGATGCTCTACATGTTGAAGGGTGTCGTAGATGGAGGTACGGCCTCGCGCCTGCGCTACAAATATGGTCTGCAAGGAGACATCGCAGGAAAGACCGGTACGACTAACAACAACAGCGATGCGTGGTTCGTAGGCCTCACGCCGACGCTCGTCAATGCTTGTTGGGTAGGCGGTGACGACCGCGACATTCACTTCGACTCTATGGCAATGGGTCAGGGTGCTACGATGGCTTTGCCCGTCTATGCCCTCTACATGCAGCAGGTCTATAAAGACCCGCAGTTGCCTTACAACGGCACGGCCGTCTTCGACATCCCTGCCGACTTCGACCCTTGTGCCTCCGATGGCTTGATGCTCGGCGGTGGGGCTGATCCTTTCGCCGTTGAGGAGATTTACGAATAACAAGTATGTTCATAACCAAGCCATCTTACGCCAATAAGATGGCTGGTTATTCTGATAAGATTGCCAGTTGCAAAAGTTAAAAAGCGTTACTATAGTGTTTAAGCATCGTAAATACTATAGTAACGATGCCTAAACACTATACTTGGAGGGCGCAATTATGATGCAATTGATTTTTCTGTCAGTCGTTCTATTACACTGCTGATTGTTTTTCCGCAGGCATCCCAGTTTAGTGAATCCTTATAAAGTTTCTTCCCGCCCTCACTTAACTTGTCTTTCAAAGATGGAGTATTGAGAATATTCAGAATAGTTTCTGCAAACTCTTTCCCGGAAGCGCCGGGGGCAAGTCTAAAGCCGTTTACTCCGTTCATCACATAGTCGGCAATACCTCCTGTGTCATACGTTACGCATGGTATTCCGTAAGCAGAGGCTTCGCAGAAAACAATCCCTGCACATTCAGCCTTGGTCGGTAACAGGAAAATATCACTTTCCTTGAACAATTTTGTGTGTAAGGCTTCTTGTTCTGGAATGTTCCTGTTCAAGAAACCATAGTGTGTAACATCTTTTTCGCTAATATCTTTTTCCGGCTTTTTGCCTACCATGTGCAGTTTGAAATGTCTGTCCTTATCCATTTCCTTCAAGCGGCGAAGGGTATCTATAGCTATATCGCCGCCCTTTCTTTCCCATTCTGCTCCAACGAAAAGAATGTTGATATCTTTGCCTTTACCTTTAGAAGTGGGAATAGTATTGTCAATTTCCACGTTTGCTCCAAACTGGCATAACATACATTTCTGTCTGCTTACTTCAAAATAGTTTACCATATCCTCTAAAGCCCAGCTGCTGGCAGCAAGATTGATAGTGTTGTTCCTAAGGCATCTGCCCTGAATGAAATCTGCCTCTTTTGCTAATAGCCATCCATAATTCCAATAGTAACCCTGCATCACATGGGTGGTGGCATCCGTGAAATATACGATGGGGGTGGAAGTTTTGATAAAAGCCGTATTTGAACAACCGAATACAAATGCCGCGTCGTATGCTCCCGTATTGAGTTTGCGCTGCACTCGCTTGCTGCACAAGTAGCTGTTTAGTAATCCGAAGCCATGATGCCGTCGCCCAAAAGTTGTTGCCCGCATTCGCAGTTTGTCAAGCAGCATACCCCATTTCACCTTGACGGTGAGCACATCCAAATCGTAATACTTCATTAGTTGCTGATAAATGCTGTATTCTATCCCTGACCATTGACGCTTGTCACGGGGATTTCCCGATGAAACCAACAAGACTCTTTTCATTACTAGATAAGTGTTGTTGTCCGTCAGACGCCCTATAGCGGACTCGTTAAACCAGTTTGTTTGAATGGCTACAAAAAGAAAGCGGGGCATCTTGCCTCTGCCCGTTCGAAGATTTAGGTCCTGAGAAAACCCTTGTAAAAAACAAACAGAATTGACACCCACGCCGTTGGTATATAGGTTGCACCCGATAAAGTGTGCGTGAGGGCACAATGCGCCCTCTGCACACTAACGGGAAGCATACTTATACCTGCCCGTAGTATCTACCTCTGCAATGTTCTTGATTTACAATTTTGAATTTCTCAGGTTCAAATCTTCCAAAAACAAAGCGTTAGCAAACACTTTTCAAAATGTAGTGCCCCTCCCTCTTGTTCCACCGCTCCGCCTCCTAAGAGGCAGCACGGCGTGGTCGGAGCGTCTGCAAAGTTAAGTGAAATTCTGCAATTATCATCCATTTCTTTCGGTTTTTCTCTTAGAGTCTTCTCATTTTCTCTCATAAATTCGGAAAAGCCGTCCTTATGAACGCAGTCATTTTTATGGAATGGTGCTTCATCGCCTTTGGGATTTTCCGTACTTTCTCTTGGGAAACCCGTTGTGTCATTCTTCTGGCGGAGCAGGCTGTTTTTTCACCCTTGGCTTGACGATGTCTCATTCTGTGCTCGGAAGTTGCATGATTTGTGCTCCAGAGTTACATCGCGGAGCACAAAATGGGACATCGTCGAGCCTAAAATCCTACGCGCGCGTACCTTAATATTATATATAAGGGAGCAGATTCGGGGATGACAGCCGTGTACTGGACCGTCTGCCATGTGCGGGGAAAACCGGGGCGTTTGTCATATATGGGGACGGAGAAGCATACATTAGGGTATAATATATGGGAGCGGACAGGCATCCGTCATCCCTGCCTTATCAGGCCCGTTTTTTCCAAAAATCCCCTCTCTTCCCCTCCTTCCTTGCTTGATTTCTTTGATTTATGTCAAACAAGTGGAAAATTTTGCGTTCGCATTGAAAATTTCCGTTGAAAAGTTTTGGTGGTAATTTAGGAAAGCATTACCTTTGCACCCGCTTTCGCCCTTTAGCGGGGTAAGAGGTATAAAAAGAAAGAGTTCTTTGACAGATTGCACAGACAGAAGTAGTACAAG
>JAFLSG010000061.1 GCA_022511065.1 Prevotella sp. | reverse complement strand
GCACTGACGAGAGCATCCACGAGTTCTGCAAGCTGAACTTCGGCACGGAGTTCCCACGCTTCAAGAAAATCAAGGTGAACGGCGAGGATGCTGATCCTCTTTACAAGTTCCTGCAAGAGCAAAAAGGCTTTGCGGGATGGGACATGGAGCATCCCATAGCCCCCATCCTGGAGGATATGCTCTCGAAGGCGGATCCTGACTACAAGCAGAAGCCCGACATCAAGTGGAACTTCACCAAGTTCCTCATCAACAAGAAGGGACAGGTCGTGGCACGCTTCGAGCCTACGGAGAAGATTTCCAACATCGAGAAACAAATCGAGGAACTGCTGAAGTAAGTCATGGAGCATACCAAGTGTCTGATCATCGGCAGTGGCCCTGCGGGCTATACTGCGGCCATCTATGCCTCTCGCGCAAACCTCTCACCCATTGAATACTGCGGGATGCAACCCGGCGGTCAGCTGACGCAGACCACCGAGGTGGAGAATTTCCCGGGCTATCCCCAAGGGGTGGACGGCAATCAGATGATGATGGACTTGCGAGAGCAGGCAGAGCGTTTCGGCACGGACATACGTGACGGCGAGATTGTGAAGGTGGACTTCTCCAAGACACCTTATATATGTACTGCGGAGGACGGCACGGAGATTGAAGCCGATACCGTCATCATCGCCACGGGAGCCTCTGCCAAGTATCTGGGGCTTGACGACGAGCAAAAGTACAACGGGCAGGGTGTCAGCGCCTGTGCCACCTGCGACGGATTCTTCTATCGCAAGAAGAATGTGGCGGTGGTAGGCGGCGGAGACACAGCCTGTGAGGATGCCCTCTATCTGGCGGGCCTCGCCACGAAGGTCTATCTCATCGTGCGCAAGCCATTCCTTCGTGCCTCCCACGTCATGCAGCAGCGTGTCAAGGAGTGCGGGAACATCGAGATACTCTTCGAGCATGTCCCCGTGGGTCTCTTCGGAGAGAACGGCGTGGAGGGTGCTCACCTCATCAAGCGTAAGGGAGAGCCCGACGAGGAGCAGGTGGATATCGCCATCGACGGATTCTTCCTTGCCATCGGCCACAAACCCAATACCGACATCTTCCGTGAGTGGCTCGATACGGACGAGACGGGTTATCTGAAGAAGGTGGACAACACCCCACGCACCAAGCTGCCAGGCATCTTCGTGGCAGGCGACTGTGCAGACCCAGTCTATCGGCAGGCCATCTCTGCGGCAGGGTCAGGCTGCCAGGCAGCCATCGAGGCAGAGCGATACCTGCTAAACCGCTGACATATATATTCCATATTATATATGTACCAACCTTAACCATGAGTGCGCCGCCTCCTGTGAGAGGCGGCGCTTACCAAAAAGCAAATCATCCACACAATGAGAAACAAAAGACTGATTCTTGCCCTTGCAGCCTTCGTGTGCGCATTGGCAGTGACGATGGGCATCACCTCGTGCTCAAGTGACGATGATGGCGACGGCAGCAACATCATCCAGTATGTGGCAGCGGGCAGCATCACTGTCCCGGCAGGTGACGAGGCGGCGGGGGCTAATGCCATCCCTGCCTACAACGAGGCGATGCGTGGTGCGATGGGCGGCAACTTCTGCACCATCGAGATTGATGCAGCCATCATCTCAGCCTGTGACGCGGTGTATGCCCAGCAGCGTGCGGAGCATCCCATGTGGGTGGGTTCGGTGAAGGTCGTGCGGAGGAACGGCACGGGCTATGACCGGACAGAGACCGTCATCAAGACCTACACCTATACTAACGAGGCGGAGATGAAGCCTCAGTCATAGGAGGCTGAAACTCGGCATATTCCTGTGCCACGTTGGCGATGCAGGGGCAGGACTTCTGCGGATTGAGGTCGTGGTGCCCCACGATGAGGGCACGAGGGTAGGCGGCGTGGAGGCGGCGGAGCAGCGACCTCAGGGCAGTCTTCTGAGCCTCGGTGCGAGTGTCGGCGGGCTGACCTCGGATGTCGAGCCCTCCCTCATAGCAGATACCGATGGAGTGGGCATTGTGGTGGCGGCAGTGGGCACCGGGCACGGACTCGGGGCGACCCGGTTCAATCGACCCGTCACGACGGACAACGTAGTGGTAACCGATGCACTGCCAACCTTGTGCCCTGTGCCAGGCATTGATCTCTGCGGCGGAACTGGTCCTTTCGGGCCCCACAGCCGAGCAGTGGATTATCAACAGGCTTATCGCTCGCATCGTTACATACAGCTAAGTGTGGCGAGGGCGGTGGCGATGGAGGTGGCTATCGTTGCCACCCACTTCAACAGGGATACAATCGTTTTCTTCTTCATCATCTTTCTCTTCGATTAGATTTGTTGTTAGACTTTATAGCCCCCACGAAGGGGGCTAATTTCATCCCTTTGGACTCTCCTCTGCATCAGGCTCTTGCCCCTGCGGGGCGCTGGCGGAGTTCATCGCGTTCTCGTGGGTCTCCTCGAACACCACGTCCTTGATCAGGCGCTTGGCGTTGATGTACTTCTGCACCACCTTGCCCTCCTTGTTCGTGGTCTGCCCCACCACGATGCGCTCAATCTCGGGCTGAAACAGGATGCGGCGCGAGGTGATGGTGGCGGCGGTACACTCCTCCACCTTCTTCACACCGATGCTCGAGAATCCCACCTTGAAGATGCCGATGCCCTTCAGCCTCACCTTCTGACCAAGCTCGAGGAAGTGCTTGATGGCCTCGCCCAGCTCGTCGATGGCGGCCTTGATGTCGCTCTTTTTCAGCGTGGCCTGCGTCTGGATGTAGTCGGCTATCTCGTCGGTCTCGATGAAGTGGTTGTCATACACGGCCTTGGCGTAGTATTTGCCGAAGCTGGAGTTGTACTGGTTGTTGTTCTGGGTCTTGATGTACTTCTGTGACATGATTCTTTGATTTTGATTTTGTAAAGTTTTTAGTTCACTCTCGCCATCGGGCTGTCCGGGTGTCGTGTCCTTCGTTTGTCGGGGCGGTTTCTTTGCCTTGTCGGGGCGGTGTCTGCGTCTTGTCGCAGTATGACCTTGGGGGCGTTCCTGCGTCACCTTACCCCCTGTGGGTGACGCTCGGACAGGTCGTAACTGGCGTTCCGACGACTTGTAACCTACGTTCTTTCAGCTCCTTGCAGATGCTTTGACGGCTCTTGGCCGATGCCCGGACAGCCCTTCGGCAGCGTTCCTTTCGGTTCGCTGTGCAAAGTTACCATCTTCTTCAAGTGTGGTTTCCGCTTAGGGCGCATTAAGGGAGCAAAAGGCTTGTTAAGGCTTCTTGGATTGGTGAAATTTGGGAAAAATATTCAAATATGATGCAATTACGGATGGTTTGTCCCCAATAGCGGGGCATGAATATTCATGCAAGAATGAGCAGTCATTGGTTTGACTGCTCATTCTTGTGTGGTGCGCATTCAAGGTCGATGCAGAACTTCTCGGCTATCCAGCCGACCACGCTCGGCGGGATGCAGCGTCTGCCCACGGGGTAGCCCATGCGGGCAAGCTCGGCCTTGTGGGGGGCGAGCCACTTGGTGAGGGTCTTTACCGATATGCCGGCGCAGGCGGCAAGTTGTTTCTTGGTCATTGCTTTCATTTTGGGTTTGTCGTTTTGGGGCGTGAAGCCGTTGTTTGTTTTCCGACGGGGTGCGTCGGTGGTATTTCCCTTCGACTTTGCGTTGGGGTTCTAAAAGTTTTGTGTAACTCTCTTATACTCATTGTGTTGCAGAGATTTGTGTGGGAGAGTGCGGATATATAATACGAACATTCATATACGCGAGATTTGAGTTGCACTCAAATACATTATATAGAAATAGTTGTGATTAGCAAGCCGCACTCTCCCACACCTTGACCTCAGAATGGAAGTGCATCTTCTTGGCTGTCAGTGGGTTGCAGAGGATTCTCCTCGCCACTTTTAACTTCCGCACTTTTCTCGATTTCTTCGCCAGTTTCGTCGATTTCGGGGCTTATTCCGTCTTGCGAAAACAAATCAGGTGATTTGATGCCGACTTTTCCGCCGAGGGTTTCCGAGACTGTTCCTGTTGCCTTTTCCGCTTTGGCATCCTCCGTTTCTTCCTCTGACGCGAGGTAGTTCTGCTGCTGGTCGTATGGGATTTCCACGACGCGGTAGTAGTCGCCATTCCGTTTGCGCCTTACCCCGAAGTCTAACCTCCTCATCACCTCCCCAATCTTATGGATGGAGATGCCCCGGTTCACGCCGCCGCTGAGCAGCACGGCTATCATCGAGGCGTTCATCAGCTTGGGCGTCTCATGACGGTGGGGCTTGCGAAGCCGGCTCATGATGAGCTCCTCCTCGGGAGATACCCGGCAGAAGGGCAGGTTCATCTGCTCCACGCGCCGCTCCTCGTCGGAGGTGAGCCAGTAGCGGAAGCCCTCGCGATATTCGTGGAGGAGCTGGGCGTAGAGCTGCTCGTAGTCGAGCTGCCAGAGGTGAGGGTCGTCTATCGCCGTGACGAGGAAGCAGAGCCATCGGCGGTTGCCCGTCTTGTCGGTCAGTATCTTCTGCTCGTTGCCCGTGGCACAGAAGGAGGCAAGCCGTGGCTTCAGCTCACGGAACTCGCCGTAGGGTCGCCGCTCCTTGATGTATTGAGAGGTGACGAGGCCCTTCAGCTCCGCCATGTCGCGCCCCTCGATGGCATCGACCTCCTCGATGACTGCGAGACAGTTCTCGGTGAGGGCTATCTTGTCGTCCTTGTTGCGAAACGAGTTGTGGGCGTTCTCCCAGAAGTAGGGGTGGAGTGGTGGGGGCAGGAGGTGACGGAAGAAGGTGGTCTTGTAGATGCCCTGCGGGCCGATGAGGGTGAGTATCTGCTGGTTGCCTACCTTGTCGCTCATCCACGTGGCCACCATCGCCACGAGCCACTTGTGGAGCGCCTCGTGCAGCTCTCGCTGAGCCTCCTCGTCGCTGTGGCGCTCGGTGGGGGCTTTCACCCTGACGTGGGCTGATAGCTCCGCCACGCGGTCCTTTCCGTCCCACGAGGGGAGGCTCGCCATGTACTCCCTGACGGGATGCACCTGCTTGGCAAAGTCGCTCTCGATGACGCTGCGCACGTCGCTCGTGAGCACCCGCTTGCCCGTGTCGTCAGCCATCCTGCCCCGCAGGCTATTGATGAAGATGGTGTCCACCTGCTGCCACTGCCCGTCGCTCAGGCTGTAGTGCATCCGGTCAGTCACTTGGTTGAACCTGATGCGCACGTGCTCCGAGAGCCATTGGCGTATCTCGGGTAGGGTAATCATCGCGTTCTCGCGCCCCTTGCCCCGCTTGTTGAGCTTCCACGAGCCGTGGTGGTCGGGGGCCTTGTTGTAGCAGTGGCGTATGGCCTGCTCGCGCTCCTTCGCCTCGATGTCGCCCCACTCGGTCTCTGCCCAGAGGAGGAGCTTGTCGAGGGGTGTGCCGAATCGGTTGAAGAGGTAGGCCGCGTGGAGGATGTAGTCGTGCCTGTGACCCGGCTGATACTCCAACTGCCGCTCTGCGAGCAGTTGCTGCACCCGGGGCCATGCCTGCTCCGTCTCGGTCTCAAAAGAGCCTGTGGCGTAGCGCTTGCGAGGCTTGCCGTGCTGCTGATGCTCGCAGTTCACCTCCACGATGAGGTCGTCTGCCAGGGCGAAAGGCTCTGCCGAGGGGTTGTAGTGTAGCTGAGGGTCGTGGGCCATGCCCGAGAGCCGTGTGAGGTCCTTGCACGCCGTGTCGTAGTCAAGTCCCGCGAGGTGAGCGAAGTGCTCGTTGCCCGTCATGAATGCCGGTAGCCAAGTGCTTCGGTCGATGGGTTTTCCGTTAGCCCGTCGGTAGAGGTAGATGATGCGCAGACCCTGTCCGCTGATGGTGCGATAGATGAGCAGGGCGTGAGGGTCTTGGCTGAGTGCCTTGAACGCCTGCTCGAGCCGCTCGTGGCTCTCCACGTGGTCAATGTCGCACAGGGCGAGACCCGTCCACCCCGCTGCCTGCTCCTCGCCGTGGCCCAGTCCCCGGAAGGTGACCGCCACGGAGAAGGCATGCATGAGGCGCTCCTTGATGTTCTTCGTCGTAGCGCCCTTTCCCATCGCTCTGAGCGCCTTTCGGTAGTCAGAGGTTCTGTACTTCACGATGTCGTCGTGTCGCATCATCCTGACGATTTCTGCGAGTGATGTCAGTGTGCTTGCGTAGGCTCTCGGGTAGGCAAAGAGCGAGAGCTGCAGGTTGTCGATTTGTTGTTGGTTCATTGTTACTATGTTTTTGGTGTGTAATGTCTTGTCTGCTTGCATGGCGTAGCACGCCGTGCCTTCCGTCAAGGCTACAAAGGTATAGCCTTGACGGTACACCGCCAAAGAAACAATGTCACTTCGGATGTCACTTTCTAATTGTGGTAAATGGTGCTTGCGCACCCCCGCTCACCGACTGATGCGCTTATCTCCTCACGTACTCCCGCTGACAACGATAGTAAAGTTGTCTGATGGCCGCAATGCTGCCGAGGTTGGTCGCTGCCGCAAGAAACCGCACGAGGTCTTTCTTCGTGTGGAGTATCAGCCCCTTGGCGTGCATCTCCACGAAATACGCCATCACATCCTTCTTCCTCGCCTCGTCCTCAAAGTTGAAGTAGAGCCTTCGCCCGCCGTTTCCACTAAAGTCTAATTCAATCACCTCTGCCAGTCCACTGGCCTGTAGCCCGAGGGCCACCTGCTTCTGCCCTGCCGTGTCGGCAGGCTCTAAAATAATTTTCATTTCTTAATCCGATTTAGTTTTCGATTTAGAAACGAAGAGAATGGCCTTGAATTGAACTGCAAAGGGGCATCTGCCGTTAAAATGGGTTAAAATTAAGCCGGGAGAAACATTTTCTCGGTGGAATGAGGGTGTAAAGTGGGAAAAAGCAGTATTTTTGTCATGCTAAATGCGCTACCGTTGTATGGATAGGCAGGAGGCATATACATTATTTGGCGTTTACTACGCTTGATTTGACTGGCCAAAACTCGCAACTTTGAACCTCTGTCAATGAAAGCAATAGTGGATGCCACTCTGGGTATGATTACCTGTGTCTCATCGTAAATGTTCGGTGGGATGTGTTTTCATATTCGGCGTGGGTGTTCGTATTGCTTGTCCAGACAGAGGGGGTAATGCGAGACCTTGGCAGTGGGACAAGTGGATGTTTGAGACCCACGTCATTTTTGTATATATCCGTTTATTGGTTAATGCTTCCTCGTCTTGGGTCTGGCTTGGATATAAAAGAATATCAAGGTTATGAAGAAACTATTGTTCGTGTTGGTTGCTTTCTGCTCACTTTCCGCTCAAGCGCAAAACTTTAGTAATGCTTTAAAGAAACTGACAGAAAAGGTTGTTTCCATTCCTATTCAAACCCAAACCTCTGTTAAGGGATCAGATGATGAGGAATTGGAGAAACAGGCAAAGAATGGAGATGCACAGACTCAGTGTGACATTGGTAAACGCTACTTCTCGGGGGAGGAGGTTAAATTCGACTTGAAGAAAGCCAAGAAGTGGTTTAAGATGGCTGCTGATCAGGGAAATGGAGAAGCCATGTACTACCTTTCCAGAGTAGCCGTGATGGAAAATGACGGTAGTTGGAAAGACTTGGTAGAGAAGGCTGCAAATGCAGGTTATGGCGTTGCCCAATATGAGCAATATCAATCAACAGGGGATAAGCAATGGCTTCAGAAAGCCGCTGATAATGGACACCCCGATGCTCTTTATGAAGTGGCAAAAATGACAGATGATGCCAGTGAGAGGTTAAAACTATTGGAAAAGGCTGCTGCGCAAGGCAACTCTTTGGCTCAAAGTGATGCCGGGCTGCTCCGGAAGCAGGTTGAAGAAGAACAAGAGAGATTAAGGAAGGAGAAAGAGGCTAAACAGCGAGCCGAGCAGACGAAGGCTATCGAGGAAGGTCGTTTCCTTCCGTCGTTTGCTTATGTATGGAATAATATTCCAGTCTTGAGAAGCAGTATGAATGTTCGTGAAACAAAAGGAATGACTGATAATGAGATGATATCTCTTTGTACGGACTACGATGGAACGGAAGGCATGGATGAATTTGACAAGGCTTTCTATTTGAAGTCCGATGAGGATCAACAAAATTTAGCCAGATTGCAAGACGAAAATAAAAGGAAAAAGGAGCAGATTTGTGCTTATATCGCTGACTTTTCAAGACTGAAGGATGTTGAATTTAGGGTGGATGGCTTTACCTTTAACTACCCGAAAGATGAGTGGTTGACAAACTTGACGGTTGATCACATTGGAATAGGTCAGGTGGCAATCCCTGTTCAACCGGGTGTGATGGTGCCATGGGGGAAATGCAGTTTCCCATGTAATGACATCAATGTACTGAAAAGAATGAAAGATAATTTGGATAAAATTACATTTATCGTTCTTTTCAAGCCTGCGTTTGTCAAGGAAGTTAGTTCTGTTAGCGTAGGTACACAAAAGGTCGCAATCGTAAATCCTGTTGCCATGTATATTGTGGACAAAAATAGTGGAAGTCTTCTCCTTGACTTATCTAAATATATCCGTGAAGTTGGTAGTGAGGCAGGATATAATGCAGAAATGGCTTTGCTTGAATCTGTCAATAAAAAGGTGAAAGAACTCGAGGCTAAAAGGGTGAAAGAGTGGAAAGAGGCTGAAGCCAAGAAGACATACCATAAAGTGCCCAAGGAGGTACGGTGCGGGGCATGTTGGGGGGCAGGTACTGTCCAAACTTTCAGCGAGGGTGTTTACTATACAAAGCGCTGCACAAACTGTTATGGCAGAGGCTATACGTTGGAACACTACTATTGATTTTAGGAAAGCCCATCACCATTATGTGTGATGGGCTTTTGGATATTCAAAAAATTGTATTACCTTTGTAGCCGAATTAATACTATGACAAATAAAAACGAATGCTTATGGAGAACAATCAGATTGTAATCTATCAGACGGAGGATGGACAGACGCAGATAGATGTCCGTATGGAGAGTGATACAGTGTGGCTGACACAGGGGCAAATGGCAGAGTTGTTTCAGACGGATAGAACGACTATAGTCCGTCATGTAAACAACATCTACCGAATAAATGAACTTGGCAAAGAGGCAACCTGTGCAAAAATTGCACAAGTTCAAACCGAGGGCAAAAGGAGAGTACAAAGAACAGTATTGTATTTTAATTTGGATATGATAATCTCGGTGGGGTATCGTGTTAATTCGAAACGTGGTGTGCAATTCCGCCAATGGGCAAACAAAGTATTGAAAGCCTACCTCGTGAAAGGATATGCCGTGAACGAGCAACTGCGCCATGAGCAGATAGGAGAACTGCGCCAGTTGGTGAATATGCTTGGTCGCACGATACAAAACAAACCGTTGCTCACGACGGAGGAGAACAAGGCGCTGTTTGAAGTGGTGACCGACTACACATACGCTCTTGACACGCTTGACAATTATGACTATGAGCGCCTGACCATTGAGAAGACTACCACGGAGGAGCCATTCCACGCCACCTACGAGAATGCAATGGAGGAGATACGTTGTCTGCGTGAGAAGTTCGGAGGCTCTGCTTTGTTTGCCAATGAAAAGGACGAGTCGTTCAAGAGCAGTATAGGGCAGATATATCAGACCTTTGGAGGGGAAGAACTTTATCCGAGCGTAGAGGAAAAGGCTGCTATGCTGCTCTACCTCGTCACAAAAAACCACTCGTTCAGCGATGGCAATAAGCGCATCGCTGCCACCTTGTTCCTCTGGTTTCTAAACAATAACGGTGTTCTCTACAATCCCGACCACACGAAGCGTATCGCTGACAACACGCTCGTCGCCCTGACGCTGATGATTGCCGAGAGTCGAACGGAGGAAAAGGACGTGATGGTGAAGGTGGTGGTGAATCTTATCAATAAGAACAATTAGTGGGATAGGATATGCGGTACTGCTTACGAAATTGCCCCTGCCGTTGGATTGGCAGGGGCGATTGGGTTTTGTTTGGGGTTGTTAATGGAGTGGGGTGTTATACCTCAACGAGATAGTATCTTTTATCCGCCTCATCCCAAATTGCTTTGAAAGTGTTACCATCAATCTCGAACCTTATATATATGCCATCTGGGCACCATGCATTATTGATGAAATTTGACGTGTGTGTAAGTATATTGCCTCCTATCTTGCAGTTACTGAAAGCAAAGGTTACATAATAGTTGTTGAACTCCACAGGGGTTGTCTTATAGCCTGTGAATGGTCCATTTGCCTCAACTCCCTCGGGAATCTCACTTTCTACAACGTGTTGCCAATACCCATCGTTGTCTTGATACTCCCACCACGTCCACTCAATTTTCTCGCCACTCTCATCATATACATACTCCCAACGTCTGATGTTGGTATCAAGTTTAAACCCTTCGCTGAAGTCGCAGTCCGCAAAAGTAAACTTGTATGAAGATATGGCTGCGCTTTGGGCTGGCGCTTCTACACGGACAATGTTTGTTTTGTTGGAAGCTGGTTCGAACTTACAGTTCTTAACTAAGTCAGTAGCTGTTTCTGCTCTATCAAAATAAACCATGTCAAATTTTAAGGTACAGTCTTCCAAGTTACTTGGCACATCGGTTAAAAGAATGGCTGTAGAATCTGCAGTCGCGAGTATTTCTTTAGCATTCGCCCCCAGTTCAAGTGACAAAGAAATACCTTTCATTTCTGTTGTAATAGTCATCGGGCAGCCTGCTTCGCAATAACTCTTGCCATCCCTTATTTGTGGGTCGAATACCCAGTCTTGCGGTTTTATCAACTGAGCTCCCTTGCCTTCGCCCTCTATGACTTTAGCATAGGGATCATTGATTTTTACAACAGCTCCCTCTTCAATTATGAGCTTTTCTAACGGGATGTCATAATTTTTGATATTTACAGACGCATAGTCGGCTTCTCCTTTGGCAATCTTTAGATTGTTGATGGCATAATGCTTTACTATTCCGTCTTTCTCGTTGAAGATATAAGAGACAAAACCCTTGTCTAAGGCATTAGCAATCCACAGCCAATTTATTTGGTCCTCTTTATCATAGTATATGCTAACACTTCCTTCGTTGTTTGCTGTAGGCACATAGACATAGGTTTCAATTTTGCTATCGCCTCTTACCATGATGTCGCCATTATAGTTATAATCGAGCAGGTTTGCTTGAAGCGTTTTTATGGTAATCCCGTCCTCTATGAGCAAGCCTGTATTTAACCAAGAATACCCACTGGTAGAAGATTTGATCCCCTCTCCTGTAGCATAAGGATTTCCGGAAGCATGTGTTGAAACTACTTTGTCATAGACGAGTGTTCCTGATGCCGCTTTCAAAGTAACTGCGGTTTCAGGCATATAAATCTCAAGATTAAGCCCCTCCGATGTAGGCATGGTGATGGTCAGTTGATTGACAGCTCTACTTTTGGTGTTTCCCTCTGCTGCCTTCACGAGGAGTGGCACCTCTGTGGTGATGGCATTCGCAAAGCTCAGATTGATGTTAGACTTTTCCACTTTGGGCACGCTGATGGTGTTGTCATCGCTTGTTGCCTTGAGGCCTTCGCCGACAATCTCCACCACATACTCTTGTCCCACTTTGGAAGCAATGTCGGATTTGATTTGGTTGAGCAGTTCCGTAATGTCAGATAGTTTCTCCACCTTGAGCGTTGCGCCGGTGGCTGTAAGGGTTACACTCCCGTCATCCTCAGGCTCAGAGGGTGTTTCGGTGGGAGGATTGGTGGGTGTGCCAAACAGATCATCCCAGAAATCATCGCACGATGTCATCGTGAAAGACACCATTGAGAGCATCATGACTGATGTCATGGCTTTCTTGAAGTTGAAACAGTTCTTTTTCATCATAACTTGTTTTTAATGAGTGAATAAAGTTAAAAGTAATGACTGAACATGATGCACTGAGGTATGGGTACGAAAATGGCGTGGGCCATCCTTACGCACTTAACCTAAGGGGCAGACCTCAGAAATGGAACCCCTCCAAACCGTATAAGAATGCTACCACGCCAAAGGCGTGAGCATAGCTATAGGTTTGGGTGGGGTTTCTGCCGAGGCAGACCCTCTGCGAATTATTCGAACTATTCCAAATGAGATTTCTGAGGTCTTTTCGGTTAAGCGCGAAATAATAAGCTGATGCACAGACTCCGGGATTTCTCCCCCAGAGTCGGTGCAAATGTAGTGATTATTGTTGGAATGTGCAAACTTTTCGTGGTATTTTTTTAGGATGGGAGGGGTTAAGTCGAAAATTTGCACTACCTTTGCACCCGAAAAAGAATGATGGGCGATGACAGCAAGACAGAAGAAAAGACGATGGCACTGCCTGCCGGGACAGCCTCCCACGGAGCTTGACAAGCAAGTGATGTACTGGGAGGGGAAGGGTAAGTTAGTGCCTACGCGCGAGCTGATAAAGACTCCGGAACAGATAGAGGGCATCCGCAGGGCTGGTGTGGTGAATACAGGTGTGCTCGACGAGGTGGCGAAGCATATCCGCGCAGGGATGAGCACGCTGGAGATTGACCAGATCTGCCGCAAATACTGCGAGGAGCATGGGGCTACGCCCGCCTGCCTGAACTACGAGGGATTCCCGATGTCGGTATGCACGAGCATCAATGAGGTGGTGTGCCACGGAATCCCGAAGGAGGAGGATGTGTTGGAGGAGGGTGACATCATCAACGTGGACTTCACGACCATTCTCGATGGTTACTTTGCCGACGCAAGTCGTATGTTCATCATTGGGAAAACCACGCCCGAAAAGGAGCAATTGGTGAGGGTTGCCAAGGAGTGCTTGGAGATAGGCATGGAGGCTGCCAAGCCGTGGGGCTTCGTGGGTGACATTGGTCATGCGATAGAGAAGCACTGCAAGAAGTATGGCTATGGCATCGTGCGTGACCTCGCAGGTCATGGGGTGGGGCTGAAGTTCCACGAAGAGCCTGACGTGAACCACTATGGGCACCGTGGCACAGGGATGCTGCTCGTGCCGGGGATGGTGTTCACCATCGAGCCGATGATTAACATGGGCACGTGGAAGGTGTTCGTCGATGCAGACGACCCATACGAGTGGGAGGTCATCACGGAGGATGAGAAACCGAGTGCCCAATGGGAGCACACGCTGCTGATGACCGACCACGGTGTGGAGGTGCTGACCTACTGAACGAGGGTAGAAAAGGGGAAAGAATGAAGGATATATATATATTAGGTATAGAGTCGAGCTGCGACGACACTTCCGCCGCTGTGCTGAGGGATGGGGTGCTGCTCTCCAACGTGACCGCCTCGCAGGCGGTACATGAGTCGTATGGGGGAGTGGTGCCGGAACTGGCATCAAGGGCACATCAGCAGAACGTGGTGCCCGTGGTGCATGAGGCCATCAAACGTGCTGGTATCACGAAGGAACAACTGACTGCCATCGCCTTTACGAGAGGCCCCGGACTGATGGGTTCGCTGCTCGTGGGGGTGAGCTTCGCCAAGGGTTTTGCAAGGGCATTGGGCATCCCGCTGATAGATGTGAACCACCTGCAGGGCCATGTGATGGCACACTTCATCAAAGAGCCTGAGGGAGAAGGAAAAGTGCCACCGCTGCCGTTCCTCTGCTTGCTCGTGTCAGGGGGTAACTCGCAGATAGTGAGGGTGGATGCCTACAACGACATGGAGATATTGGGACAGACGATAGACGATGCCGCAGGTGAGGCGATAGACAAGTGCTCGAAGGTGATGGGATTAGGCTATCCCGGAGGCCCTATCATCGACCGCCTGGCTCGTCAGGGCAATCCACAGGCCTATCATTTCGCACAGCCTAACATCCCAAATCTGGACTATAGTTTCTCGGGACTGAAGACCTCGTTCCTCTACTCGCTACAAAAGTGGGTGAAGGAAGACCCCGACTTCATTGAGCACCACAAGGAGGACATCGCCGCCTCGTTGGAGTGGACCGTGGTGGACATCCTGATGAAGAAACTGAAGAAGGCTGTAAAGCAGACTGGCATCCGCCATGTGGCTGTGGCTGGGGGAGTGAGTGCCAACACAGGGCTACGCAACGCCTTCCACGATGCCGCAAAGCGCTATGGGTGGACGATTTACATCCCGAAGTTCAGTTACACGACAGACAATGCCGCGATGATAGCCATCGTGGGGCACTACAAGTATCTCGCAGGGGAGTTCTGTCCGATAGATGCCCCCGCATTCTCAAAGGTGACAATCACATAAACGCATCAGACTATGGATTTTGAAAGTAAGATAACAAGCAGGGAAATCGGAAAGATTCTCTGGGAGACAAGCAAGACTGTAAGTACAGCAGAGAGCTGTACGGGAGGACGCATCGCCGAGGCCATCATCTCTGTGCCTGGTGCATCGCAGTATTTCAAGGGTGGCATCATTTCGTATGTCAATGAGGTGAAGGAGAACCTGCTCGGGGTGAGCCACGAGGTGTTGGAGGAAAAGACCGCCGTGTGTGAAGAGGTGGCAGAGGCAATGGTGAAGGGGGCTTGCAAGGCACTGAGCACCGACTACGCCATCGCCGCTACTGGTGTGGCAGGACCTACGGGTGGAACACCAGAAATCCCCGTGGGAACCATCTGGATAGCCTGTGGCAGTAAGGAGCGTGTGGTGACGCAGAAATTGGAGGAGGACAATGGCAGGGACATCAATCTGACCGTGGCCACTGACCGCGCTATGGAGCTGTTCCTCGCCTTCCTGGGTGAGGAGGACAATCCCAAACCCGTGCTTGAAGGTTAAAAAACATTAATTATTGGGTTTTCCCTTCGGACGAGGGGTCTAATCTCGATTAAAATGTGTAATTTTGCACGCTGTTTGGAATAAGTAAGTAAAAAAGTACACAATTAAAGCAGATAGAAATGTCAAAGATTTGCCAAATTACAGGAAAGAAGGCACAAATCGGTTGCAATGTGTCTCACTCAAAGCACCGCACGAAGAGACGCTTTGACGTCAACCTTTTCAGCAAGAAGTTCTACTATGTAGAAGAGGGTTGCTGGATTCAGCTGAAGATTAGCGCCGCTGGTCTTCGTATGATTAACAAAGTAGGTCTTGACGCTGCATTGAAGAAGGCTGTTGCCGACGGACATGTGGATTGGAAGGACATTAAAGTGATAGGAGACTAATAACGATGGCAAACAAGAAAGCAAAAGGTAATCGCATCCAGGTGATTCTGGAGTGCACCGAGCACAAGAACAGTGGTATGCCCGGTACAAGCCGCTACGTGACTACCAAGAACCGCAAGAATACGCCTGAGCGTATGGAGCTGATGAAGTATAACCCCATCCTGAAGAAGATGACTCTTCACA
>JAFLSG010000060.1 GCA_022511065.1 Prevotella sp. | reverse complement strand
CTCATTGTTTCTTGGTTGCTGTAAGTTCGTAGTTGAACAAGTCGAGGAGTTGGTTTACTTTATCCATCCTTAATGATGACTTTCCTTGCTCCAGATTACGCACAAAACAGAGACCGACTCCAGCCTTTATGGCAAGATCTTCCTGCGTAAGCCCATACTCCTTGCGCAATGCCTTTACCACCATCGACAACTTTGTCCTTTCCATATCCAACTATATTATTTCGAATGCAAAATTACAACAAACTCCTTAAACTACATTATTTCCAATATAAAAGCAGCATTCTTTTAACATTTTATATGGTTTCTACTATAATATTTGGTTCATTACATCCAACTCTCGCTCTGACACCATAAAGGAACAAAGCGTGTGGAAGCAAAGCAGAAAGAATCAGTATGGCGGAATTTCCGACAAACAAAATTGATAGTCCTACTCCTCCTTCTCCGCAGGGATACTACCGATGGATATCTGGCGGTTAATGGCGGAATGGAAAGAGATGAGGGTCTGGCTGCTCGCCAAGCCGAGCGGCTGCAGTTTATCGTGGATGATGGTGAGCAGATGGTGGTTGTTCACGGCATAAATCTTGATGAACATATCGAAGTTTCCGGTGGTATAATGACACTCCACCACCTCGGGAATCTTCTTCAGCTTCTCCATCACATCGTCGAACTTCTCTGGGTCTTTCAGGTTAAGACCGATGTAGGCGCAAGTCTCGTAACCGACTTTTTCCGGGTCGATAACAAACTGAGAACCTTTGAGCACCCCAAGCGAGGTGAGCTTCTGGATGCGCTGGTGGATGGCGGCTCCGCTGACATCACAGAGGCGAGCCACTTCAAGGAACGGAATTCGGGCGTCTTCAGCAATAAGGGTGAGAATCTGCCGGTCAAGGTTGTCTAACTTATAATTCATAATGGTTGATTTTTGATTTCGGTGGCACTATAGTTTATCTTCAAGGCATACGCCTGCTGCAAAGCCTGCTTCACATCGGCAATGATGCCCATCGGGGCTTTACGGTCGGCACGCAGACTGACGGTCATCCGCTCTGCATTCTCCGGCGACATACGGCTGCGCACAGCCTCGATGCGGGCGGGAATCTCGGAGGGATTGACGATATCACCATTCAACTGCACCGTCCACGTTCCGTCTTCCCGCGATTGCCCGACATAGATGTTCACGACTGCCGACTTGTTGGCAACTTTCTGCACCTCCGTGCCTTGCGGTACTGTCAGCCGCACTTTCACTTCATCACTGCGCATGTGGGTAACAATCATGAAGAAGAAAAGCACGGTAAAGATGAGATCGGGCATCGATGCCAGATTGAGCGAGGGAACGCTGTGCGACCTGCGACGATAAAGGCTCTGCATAGGTCTCATGGCCGACCTCCTTTCTGCCCCTCTGCCAGGGGCTGCTCACTGATGCGCTGCGGGTAATGCTCCACGATGGCATCACGCTCTTCAGCACTGCACTGGGTAAAAGCATGCCCGTAATGCTCACGGGCATAGCGGTCGCGCAAAGCGGCGTATGCACTCACCACCGCATTCTGCATACGGAAATAAGCATCATAGGTAGTTTGTCGGTCGGCATTGATGGAAAGGATATGCCCTGCGGGATTGACAGATGCCAAGGCAAACACCTCGTCAGCCAACTGCTGCTCCGTGACAGGCTTACCATCACAAGTAAGGTGGTCGCCGGCATCTAATTCGATGCGCATCACGTGATCCTTATTCACATCCATCGGTTGCTCATGCTCCTGTGGGGGCGGTGCCATCTGGCGCAGAATCCCCTTGTCCGTGTCCATCGATGATGTCACGAGGAAGAAAATCAGCAGCATAAACGAGATGTCAGCCGTTGATGTGGTATTCAGCTCCGGAACCTGCTGACGATAGCGCTTACGAAACATCCCAGGATGAATATGATAGAGGTAAATATAAACATATCAGCGACCTTCAGCCAGAAGGTGTCAGCATACCAAACCCCGTTTGTCTTTACCGGGGCAGAAGAGCCAAACAGGAACGTGAGGCAAAGGCAAAGAAACAAAGCGGCAACCACCGTCCACCCTATCTTGCCAGCAGGAACACCATTGACCACATCAGCCCCCTGACGGCGATTGCGGAATCCCCTCACAACAGAGAACACCGTCACGCCAACTGCTGCGGCAAGCATCAGATACATCAGCCCCAACAGGATGTCAGCAAAGAGAGGCGACAGGATGTTAGGCATGCTGTTTCTGTTTATAGTCGGCAATGATGTCGAGCAGCATAATAGCAGCCTCCTCCATCTGGGCGGTAAGATGCTCAATCTTGGAGAGAATGTAACTGTAGAAGAGTTGCAGGATCAGGGCAACCACGATACCGAAGATGGTGGTAATCAATGCCACCTTCATACCCTCTGCCACAATGGTGGGACCAATGTCGCCCGCCTGTTGAATATTGTCAAAAGCCATCACCATACCGATGACCGTGCCCAAGAATCCGAGCGACGGCGCCATGGCAATGAACAACTTAATCCACGAACAGCCCTTTTCGAGATTGGCAGCCTGCAGACCGCCGTAGTTGGTGATGCTACGCTCAATAGCATCCATCGGCTGACGGATGTGCAACAGTCCCTGATAGCAGACACTTGCCACAGGGCCTCGCGTGTTGCGGCAGAGTGTCTTGGCACCCTCCACATCGTCAGCGTTCAACCTCGCCTCGATGTCCTCCATCAGCTTGTGCGCCTTGATTTCCGACAGCGTGAGGTAGATGATGCGCTCAATGCAGAAAGCGAGTCCAAGCACAAGGGCGAGGGCAACGAATGACATGAACACCACGTTACCGTCAATAAACTTTTGCTTCAGTTGCTTGTGGAAACCACCTTCTTCCCCGTCGTCAGCCTCCTCACCTGCAAGCAACAAATCCACATTCGCCATCACGGAATCCGAGACTGTCACGGAATCAACAGCGGCAATCGTGTCTTGCGTAACAACGGGTTGGGAGGAAATTGTTTGCATACAAGTAAGCAAACCTATCATTGAGAACAGAACAATCAGTCTTTTCATAAATTTGCCTTAGCGATGTTTTTGCGGAGAGAGGGGGATTCGAACCCCCGAAACGCTTTTGACGTTTACACGCTTTCCAGGCGTGCCTCTTCAGCCACTCGAGCACCTCTCCTTGCGTTTTGCGGGTGCAAAATTATTGTTTTTCTTCTGAATTTCGTGCTAATTCGGTGAGTTTATCTCTAATTTTAATATTTTTTCGCATCATTCGCCCTGAAAAGTCACACTTTGATGCCAAATACCCGCTCCACATTGGCATTTGTCTGCCGTGCCATCTCTTCCTCAGTCACCTCATAGGCTTCTGCCAGGCGGCGGAGCACATGGGCAACAAATGCCGGTTCATTGCGCTTGCCTCGCATCGGGACGGGAGCCATATAAGGCGCATCGGTCTCCAAGACGATACGCTCAAGCGGTACGACTTTCGGCAATACTTCAGGCAAGTGCGACTTCTTGAAAGTCAGCACGCCACCGATGCCTAACACGAAGCGTTCAAAGCGTAACAATTCCGCAGCCTCCTGTTCATTACCCGTAAAACAATGGAACACGCCCCCGGGGAGGTCATCCTGATAGCGGCGCAAGATGGCAACCAATTCATTCTGTGCCTTGCGGCAATGAATTGCCAAAGGTAATCGCGTCTGCACTGACCATTTGACTTGCTCCTCAAACGCTTTCAACTGCTCTGCCTCAAACTCCCGACTCCAATAGAAATCAAGACCCACCTCACCGATAGCCATGAATTCACCTTGCGACAACCGTTCCGCCATTCGGGAAAGCACATCTTGCCAATCGGCCTTCACATCTTCGGGATGAAGCCCAATCATCGGACAGGCATAGTCAGGGAAACGGCGGCAAGTAGCCAATACGCTATCCACCGATTTCAAGTTGATGGCAGGGATGAATATTTTCGCTACACCCGCTTCACGCGCACGGGTGACAACCTGTTCAAGGTCTTCTGCAAACTCTTCGCCGTCGAGATGGCAATGGGTATCTACAAACTTCATGGGAAGCCAAAAACAATCAGAATTGACGATTCATCAACTCTCCGATGAATGCACGGAGATTTTCCTTCCGCTCACTCGCCACGCTCACCTTCTCCAGATACTGCTGCGCCTGGGTGAAGTAATGGTTGATTTTCTCCTCACAAAGTTGGCGGATGCCTATTTGGTCGTAAAGTGCCGTCACAGCCTTCACCTTCTCCTCACGATTGAAATCCTTTGCCTCAATCCATCCTAACAACTGGCTCCTTTGCCCTGCATCTGCACGATTCACAGCGTTAATCAGCATGTAGGTCTTCTTGTTGGAAACGATGTCGCCACCGATTTTCTTGCCGAACACCTTCGTATCACCATACACATCAAGCAAGTCGTCCTGCAACTGGAAGGCAAGTCCTATCTGCTCACCAAACTTATACAGATTATCCGCATCCTCGCCAGAAGCACCCGCCAAGACAGCCCCAATCTTCAACGCACAAGCAAGCAACACACTCGTCTTCAAGCGAATCATCTCAATATACTCGTCTTCCGTCACATCATTGCGAGTCTCAAACTCCACATCAAGTTGCTGCCCCTCGTCTATCTCAAGTGTGGTCTCGATGAACAGGCTGATGACCTCCTTCAACTTTGTCGGGTCGCATTGAGCCATCCGCTGATATGCCTGCAAGAGCATGGTGTCGCCCGACAGGATTGCCTGATTGGGATTCCAGCGCTTATGCACCGTCTCATGCCCGCGGCGCAAATCGGCATTGTCCATCAGATCATCGTGCAGCAGGGTAAAGTTGTGGTAAGTCTCCAAGGCTATCGCCTGCGTCATGATGTCCTCGGGATGCTCCTTATATAGATTATAGGCAAGGAGCATCAACACGGGACGTATGCGCTTACCACCCAAAGAGAGTACATATCGGATAGGCTCGTAGAGGGATGCCGGCTGGCGGTCGTATGCCAGACCATCAAGCGCCTCATTCACTTTCTTCAGAAGTTCGTTGGATTGATACATGATTTTTCTCTATGTTGTTATGGATTGATATTTCATTCACAGTTTGAACACGATGGGGATGCACACCTTGGTGCGACAGGGCTTGGCATTCATCACACCCGCCTTCCAATTAGGCATCAGACGAAGCACACGAAGTGCCTCTTGGTCGCAAGCGGCATTCAGATGCTCCACCAATTCCAAGTCAGACACCGAACCGTCTTTATTGACAATAAACTGCGCCACCACCTTGCCCTGCACCTTTGCTCGCTGTGCCGATGCGGGATATTTCAGATTCTTCGTGAGCCACTTCATGAACTCCCCTGCCCCACCCGGAAACTGCGGCAGATCTTCCACCACGCGGAAATCCACAGGCTCATCGTACATATCCACCACCTGAGCCTGTTCGTCTTCCACCTTATCTTCTTCCGTAGGTTTCTGCGTTTCGGTTGTCTGTGGTTCTGGCGGCAACTCGACATCCTCATCCACCAACCTCAATTGCTCCGATGGAGGTGTCTCCTCGCGCTGCTGCTCTTGCGGAATCATCATCGGCACCTCGTCATCCTCACGGTGCAAGGGCGATAGTTCCAGTTCAGCCTCCAAGTCGTTGTCGGTGGCAAAGAGTGCCCATCCGTTGCTGTCCGCACCATTGAACTCCAATGCTACGAACACCACCGAAAGCACCACGATAAGCCCTAACAGGAACCCTTGTACCCGCCGCTCTTCTAAATCAGCCCCACGACTTTTCTTTACTTCCATAATAAACGCGCGATTGCTCCGTTATTTCATTATGTGGGTGCAAAAATAAAAAATAATTGCGAATTTCTTCGTAACTTTGCAGCGAATTAATAAAAATTAGATGAGAACAAGCATCGTTGCCATCTTTCTCGCAGGGACTGCCTTCCTTGCCAAGGCACAGGAAAGCCGGACAGCCTATAACTTTCTGAGGCTGCCCGTCAGCGCGCATGTGGCGGCACTTGGCGACGAGAACATCTCGCTTACGGACGACGATGCCACCCTCATCTTCCACAATCCCGCACTCATCAACGGCGTAAGCGACCGCACCCTCAACCTCAACTATATGACCTATATGGAGGGCACAAAGACGGCAAGCGCCGCCTTCATCAAGGGAGCGGGCGAGCGGGCTTCGTGGGGTGTCACAGGACAGTATATGGACTATGGTTCCATGCCCGAGACTTCTTATGACGGGGAAAGGCTCGGCGACTTCTCTGCGCGCGACATCGCACTCGGAGGCACTTTTGCCTACGCACTCACCAACAATATCTCCGGCGGTGTCACCGCCAAGGTGATTTCCTCGCATATTGCGGGCTATAGTTCTTTGGCGGTCGGAATTGACCTCGGTGCCAACTACTACGATGCTGAACGTAATCTCAGTATTTCCGCCGTCGCGCGCAATCTTGGCGGACAGGTAAAGGCTTATGATGATGAATTCGAGCCGATACCTTTCGACCTTCAGGTCGGCATCACCAAGCGCCTGCAAAACTCCCCATTCCGTTTTTCCGCTACACTCAGCCGCCTGACCGACTGGGATGAGGCATTCGGGAGGCATCTTGCTCTCGGTGCTGACATTCTCATCGGCGAGAACATCTACATCGCGGCAGGCTATAATTTCCGTCGTGCCCACCAGATGAAGATTGACGACGGCGAGGGGGATTCCGCTCACGGTGCTGGTCTGTCCATCGGCGGAGGCTTGCAGTTGGAGCGCTTCAAGCTGCACATCGGCTACGGGAAATACCACGTTAGCGCACATTCGTTACTGATAAACATCGCATATTCACTATGAAGAAAATTACAATCGCCATCGATGGCCACAGCTCGTGCGGCAAGAGCACGATGGCAAAGGATCTTGCCCGTGAAGTGGGCTATGTATATGTAGATACGGGTGCCATGTACCGCTCCGTGACCCTCTATGCCCTGCGTAGAGGACTCTTTGCCGATGACGGCAGCGTGAAGACCGCGGAACTTGAGGCACAGATGCCCGAGATACGCATCACGTTCAAGTTCAACCCCGAAACGGGGCGACCAGACACTTACCTGAACGGCGAGTGCGTAGAACAGGAAATCCGCTCACTCGAAGTATCTTCCCATGTCAGCCCCATCGCCGCCATCCCTTTCGTGCGCACGGCAATGGTGGCACAGCAACAGCAGATGGGCAAGGACAAAGGGGTGGTTATGGACGGCCGTGATATCGGCACTACTGTGTTCCCCGACGCAGAGCTGAAGATATTCGTCACCGCCTCTGCGGAAGTAAGGGCACAACGGCGATACGACGAGCTGAAAGCCAAGGGGATGCCCGCCGACTTTGACGACATCTTAAAGAACGTACAGGAACGTGATTACATCGATTCCCACCGCGAGGTCAGCCCCTTGCGGAAGGCTGACGACGCGATAGAACTCGATAATTCCCATATGACCATCGCCGAGCAGAAACAATGGCTGCTCGACCGATTTAGGGAAAAGACTAATAAATGACAATACCACCGTTGGGCTGAAGGGTGACCTTTGCCTTGCCGGTCTTGTCAATCTTCAGTGAGGTGAGCTGCGGCTCACCTTTCTTATTGTCGCTAATCATGCTGACCGTCTCACCTGCCAGCATGGGGAGGCTGAGTGTCAGTGTGAGCGGCTCTGCACCGGCTGATAGTCCGGCTACATACCACTTGCTGCCATGACGGCGGGCGAGAACGACATACTTGCCGGGATAGCCGTCGATAAATTCGGTCTCATCCCATGTGGTGGGCAGACCACGCAGGAAATCCAACTCAAACTGCGGCAGTTCGCTGAGGTTGTTGGGCTGCATGGCGATACACTGCACACTCGTCTGGTTCGTGATACCCGAAGCCAACTCAAAGGCATCGGTCGTCTTGCGACTATGACGGCTCTTGTTGTCCTTCGACAGATATTTATTCATAATCACACCACCCCAATCGACGCTTGCCGTGGCATTGCGACAGAAGGGATGCAGCGTGAGGTCAAACGCCTGACGCTCGGCGGCACTTTCCGTGAAATACACGTTTTCACTGGCAAGCACGGCCTCCGAAGCCACAAAGTTAGGATACATTCGCTCCCATCCGCGAGGCACGGTGCAACCGTGGAACACCACTTGCAGCCCATAGCGGTTAGCATCACTCAGAATATCCTCATAGAGGCGCATGGTCTCTTGCTTGTCGCCTCCGAAGAAATCCACTTTGATGCCCTTCACACCGATGCTTTGCAGCCACTTCATCTCACGCTCGCGGGCGATGGCGGTATGCATGCAGTTGCGGGGGCCCTGCGGGGCATCATTCCAATAGCCGTTGGAGTTATACCACAGGAGCAGATGCACGCCCTTTGCCTGTGCATACTTGGAAAGTTCCTCGATGCGGTCGCGCCCTATTTGCGTGTCCCAGAAATTATCGACGAGGCAATACTCAAAGCCCATCTCCGCCGCAAGGTCGATGAAACGCACTTGGTCATCGTAGTTGATGGAGCGGTCTTGCCAAATGAGCCAACTCCACGTATAGCGACCGGGCTGATAGTCGGTGGATGGCGCATAAAGCGGCTCCACCAAATCGTAGCTGATGGTGGTCTCCACGAGAGGCTTCAGCGTAGTGCCCACGGTGATGGTGCGCCACGGTGTAACGCCGGGCAGCGGTATGCCGGCATACTCGGAGCCAAAGCCGTTGTTCTCGCCCTTGTCGGGGAAGGCGATGGTGTAGCCGCTCCCTGCCTGATAGTCAGAGAGGTGCGAACCGCAATAGGCGCTGCTTACACCCGTCTCGCTGACCAATGCCCATCCGTCGGGCAGATGGAATAACGCGGGGAACACATAGCCATGACCATATTGCGAAGGCGTGGCCATCGGCGCGTCGGCGGAATAAACTTCCTCATAGCTCGGTTTCGTCTGCTCCCAACCCGTCTCAGGACCTATCTGCGGACTGATAAACGTGGTGGTGCCGTCGGGGAAATTAAAGCTGCTTGCCTCACTGAGAATCAAGGCACGCTTGTACTCCTTGCCGTTCAGTTTATGGCGGGGAAGCTCGTAGCGGAACGCGATGTCATTATTCGACACCTGAAACACGATGCTCAGCCCCCATTCGTCCTTGTTTTTAAGATTCAGCGTCAGGCGGTTGGCAGCATAATCGGCATGGGCAGCTTTCGTGCCATGCATATCATAGTGTGCCTCCACCGGCTCCGTCTTGCTGTCCTTCAGGGTCAGTCCCTGCGTGAAGTCAGAGAGCTGCGTGGTCAGTCCCAGCGCAGACTTGGCGATGACTTGCCGCCCGTCGAGGGTGGCTGAATAACTCGCGCGACCACCCTCCACGGCGACCGTCACCTGCAAGCGACTGTCGGGGGAGGATACCATAACGTCATCAGCCCACGCAAGGACCGATGACGCCAGTAGGGTCATGATAAATAGCTTTCTCATACAGATATTTCCGTCACACGTTCTTACAGGAGGCTATCGCGCTCAATGTCCTTGAAATACTTGTAGGTGCTCACCTTCAACTCGTCCGTTGCATCCTCGTCGCTCACGATGATACCATGCTCATGGAGCTGCAGGGCGCTGATGGTCCACATGTGGTTCACCGAGCCTTCGATGGCAGCCTGCAATGCACGCGCCTTTCCGTGGCCGTTCACCAGAATCATCACCTCGCGTGCGTCCATCACCGTGCCTACGCCCACGGTGAGCGCATGTGCCGGCACGTTCTCAGGCTTTCCACCAAAGAAGCGGGAGTTGGCGATGCGGGTGTCAGTGGTCAGCGTCTTCATACGGGTGCGTGAGCGGAGCGAAGAGCCAGGCTCGTTGAAGGCGATATGCCCGTCAGGCCCGATGCCGCCAATGAACAGGTCGATGCCGCCCGCTGCCTTAATCATCTCCTCATAGTGGGCACACTCTGCCGCGAGGTCGGGAGCGTTGCCATTCAGGATGTGTACGTTCTCCGCAGGGCAGTCAATGTGGTCAAAGAGGTTGCGCGCCATAAAAGCGTGGTAGCTCTCGGGGTGACTCTCGGGCAGACCGACATACTCGTCCATGTTGAACGTAATAACGTTCTTGAACGACACTTTCCCTGCACGATTGGCCTCCACGAGGGCATTATACATGCCGATGGGCGAGGAGCCGGTAGGCAGACCCAGCACAAACTTGCGGTCGGGTGTAGGGTTGAACTCATTGATACGCTTCACTACGTGGTTTGCTGCCCACTGTGACATTTTCTGGTAGTCGTCTTGGATAATTACTCTCATGATATTTTTGTTTTTAGTTACTGTTTCAATCACGCGCCGCCCTTCCGGCGGCTTCGCTGCTGCAAAGATACAAAAAAATACTGAAAGAACCAATACCCTCCTCTGACATTTTTCACAAGAAGGCATATTATTGCAATAAACATCCATTTTATTTGAATAAGGAGGCATCTTGGCACACGGAGGAGCATCCGCTTCAGAGGATGATTTGTTGCAATGTTGCAATGTTGCATGTTGCAATAAGCACCTTCCGATGTGCAGAAAAAGGAAAGAGTAATTAATATATTACTAAATATATTATAATATATATAGTAATATAAATACACTTTATATACATCCCGTAAAATGTAAAATGAAAACGACCTTATTGCAACATGCAACATTGCAACAATGCAACATTTTTGTCTTTCCCCACAAGAAGAAAAGAGGCGCATCCGATGATTCTCGGGTGCGCCCTCTTCTTAAAATCAGTCAATGAATTAGTCTGTTTTTTTATTGCCCTTCTCCTCGTTCAGAAGTGAATCTTCACGTCCATCCCCACTTGCAGGGGATTGGCACGCTGGGCGAAATAGCGGGTGCCACCGGCTGCGCTACTCTCAACGGCGAAGGTGTTGTAACGGGTGTCAGTGAGATTGCGCCCCCAGAGGGTGATGGTGGCGATACCAAAATCGTAATCGGCATGGGCACCGAGGGTGGCGTAGAGGTTCTGGGCGTAGGTGTTAGCCTCGTCCCACCAGGTCTTACCCTGTCCGGCGAGGCTTGCACCTACGGTGAACTTGCCGAGGTGATAGTCGGCCATTATGCTGAAAGTGTGTTGGGGTACGTAGGGTACATAGTTGTCGGCGTAGTCGGTTTCGCCGTCGCCGGTCTCAGCGGTGCGATACTCATCGAACTTGGCAGAGGTGAAGGCGTAGGTGGCAGCCCATTCGAGGCGGTTGTCGGCAGCCTTGCCGCGCAAGGCGACTTCCGCGCCGAGCGAATGGCTCTTGCCGGCGTTCACCATGATGCGACCGTAGTTATAGCGGCTGCTCATCACGGAGAGCTGCTGATTGCGTATCTGCATACGATAGAGGGCGAGGTCAGCCTGCACGCGACCGCTGAAGAGATTGAGGTGCGCACCAGCCTCGAAATTCCATGACTCCTCTGGCTTGTAGGCGATGGTCTCGCTGATGTTCGCATAGTCCTCGGCGGTGTGGGGTATCTCGATGGTCTCGCCCCTGCCGTTCTGCACCTGATCGCGGTAGTTGGGGTCATTGAGTTCTGCCTGGAGGATGTCGGAGAACATCTGGATGTTATAGCCGCCCGCGCGGTAGCCTTTTGACACGGTGGCGTAGATGTTGCCCGCCGAACCTGCAAACTGATAGGTCAGTCCGAGTTTGGGGAGCAGTTGGGTGTAGGACTTCGAGAGGTTGTCAGCCACTTCGGTGAGCAGGGTGTTGGTGGCAACGACTCCGCTCACGCCACCCGTCATTGCCATATATGCGCGCGAGTCATAGTCAGCCTTCACACGGTCGTGGTTCAGACGGAGTCCGAGGGTCAGTTTGAGTTGGTCGGTGAGCATGATATTCGATTCATGGAATAGCCCGATGTTCGCCTGTGGTGTGTGGAAATATTCCGACACGCCCGTCTCTGCCGTCATCGTCACGCCCATCTGCTCCACGGTCTGCGTGGCCATCTGGAGGGCTTGCTCGGGGCTCATACCCTGCCCAAGGAAACGACCGAGCATCGCCTGTACCATCGCGTTCTTCATCGCCGTCTCTATCGCCTGCCCAATCTGCCCCGTGAGTGCCTCGCCGAAATAGACTGGCGCATCGGTGCGCAGCCACTGATAGGAGCCGAAGAGCCCAGAGGCGTGTTGCCAGCGTGCAGCACCCTGGCTGCGCAATACGAACTCCTGGGTGAGTGCGTTCTGCTTCTGCCGCTGTTCAAGGCGCAGATAGTCGGGAGCCATATAGTCCTGATCCATGACCATCAGGTCACGCAGGTATTGATAACTCGTGGTGGAGGTGAAGAGCAAGCGGGGCATGGCGTATCTGATGCTGAGTCCTGTGTTCAGCATATTGCGCTTATAGCCGTTCATCAGTGTGGTGGCAGGGTCGGCGGTGCTTGCTGCCCCCTCGTCAGGCTGAAACTCTCCGTAGCCGAAGCCATTCTGATTCACATACTGGTAGTCGGCTGTCCAGTCGAATGTCAGTTGTTGCGTGGGCTGATAAATCAGTCTCACCTTTCCGCCTGCCTCGTTGGTGAGGTCGTTCTTCGCGTCAAAGTTCGCATTGTCGATGAAGCCCTTCAGACCACTATAAAAGCCCGCCACGGTGAAGGCAAGTTGTTCAGAGGGGCGATGATGATGAGCCACCTCCACGTTGGAGTACAAACCAGTGCCGATACCGAGACGGATGTCCGTCCCCTGATAGTTCATCGGGTTCTTCGAGTAGATGCGCACGAGTCCGCCCTCGGTGTTCTGTCCGTAGAGCGTACCCTGCGGCCCACGCAGCACATCCACGCGGTCGAGCATATAGAAATGGTTGTTGAATGCTGCCTTCGACATCAGGGGGATATTGTCGTAATACACGCCCACGGCGGGATTATTGATGCGCGTGCCGATACCTCTTATATATAAAGAAGAGGTGAGCCGGGAGCCGTAGGCGGGCATCGTGAACGAGGGGACATACTGCGACAAGTCGCTCAAATCGTGGATGTTAAGCCTCTCCATCTGCTCACTGCCAAACACCGAACTGCTGAGTGGCTGCAAGCGCAGGCGAGCCTGTTCTTTCGGCTGGGCAACCACTACAACCTCATCGAGGTCAATCACTTTGGAACTGTCAGCGACCGTTCCGGGATAAGTATCACAAAGGGCTGGCATACTGCCGAGCCACAAGCCTGCCGCAAGCAGGCAAATCGTCTTGATATGCATAGTTTTTTGAATTTCGGGTGCAAAGGTACGATATGTGCACACAACAAGCAATCCCCATTTATAGGGAATCGCAGCGACAAAACGGCAGAAAAGCACGACATTTTGTCGGTTTTTGGGTATATCATACGGTATTCAGAAGGATAGGCACGGAGTTTGAACATCTATGGGCAAAGACAAATCAACAAGGAGGTAAAAGAATGACATTAGACAAATTCACAATCAAGGCGCAAGAGACCGTGCAACAGGCGGTGACAATCGCGCAGATGAACGGGCAACAGGTAATAGAGCCCGTACATATATTGAAAGGACTGACGGAGAAGGCAAAGGACGTGACGGGCTTCATCTTCCAGAAGGTGGGCGCAAACGCACAACATATAGAGATGCTCGTGGAGCAGGAAATTCAGCATTTGCCCAAGGTTCAAGGCGGACAGCCCTATCTCTCGAACGACGCCAACCAAGTGCTGGTCAAGGCGCAGGAGATTTCGCAGAAGATGGGCGATGAGTTCGTGACCGTGGAGCCGCTGATGCTTGCCCTGCTTACCGTGAACTCCACCGCGAGTCGCATTATGAAGGATGCGGGCGTGGCTGAGAAAGACGTGAAGGCTGCCATCCAGGAACTGAGGCAAGGCAGCAAAGTGCAGTCGCAGTCGGCTGACGACAACTACCAGAGTCTGGAGAAGTATGCCAAGAATCTCGTGGTACTCGCCCGTCAGGGAAGACTTGACCCGGTCATCGGGCGCGACGATGAGATTCGCCGCGTACTGCAAATCCTCTCGCGTCGCACGAAGAACAACCCTATATTAATAGGTGAGCCGGGCACGGGAAAGACTGCCATCGTGGAGGGTCTCGCACAGCGCATCGTGCGTGGTGATGTGCCTGAGAACCTGAAGGACAAGCAACTCTATTCGCTCGATATGGGCGCATTGGTAGCAGGTGCGAAGTACAAGGGCGAGTTTGAGGAGCGCCTGAAGGCTGTCATCGCCGAGGTAACGAAGAGCGAGGGCGGCATCATTCTCTTCATCGACGAGATTCACACCTTGGTGGGCGCCGGTGGCGGTGAGGGGGCAATGGATGCCGCCAACATCTTGAAGCCTGCTTTAGCGAGGGGTGAACTGCGGAGCATCGGAGCCACGACGCTCGATGAGTATCAAAAGTATTTCGAGAAAGACAAGGCTTTGGAACGCAGATTCCAGACGGTGACGGTGGATGAGCCTGATGAACTCTCAGCCATCTCCATCCTTCGGGGCTTGAAGGAGCGTTATGAGAATCACCACAAGGTGAGGATTCAGGACGATGCGTGTATTGCCGCCGTGCAACTGTCAGAGCGTTATATCTCCGAGCGTTTCTTGCCCGACAAGGCTATCGACCTGATGGACGAGGCTGCCGCCAAACTGCGTATGGAGCGTGACAGCGTGCCGGAAGAACTCGATGAAATCAGTCGCCGGCTGGCACAACTTGAAATCGAGCGCGAGAGCATCAAGCGCGAGGTTTCTGCCGATACTGACGACTCCACCAATCCCTCAAAGCTCCATCAGCTTGACCGCGACATCGCAGAACTGAAGGAGCAGGAGGCTCAGTTCAGGGCTAAGTGGGAAGGTGAGCGCAGACTGGTGAACAAGATTCAGCAAGACAAGCAAGAAATGGAGCGTCTGCGTTATGAGGCTGAGCGTGCAGAGCGTGAGGGCGACTACGGAAAGGTGGCCGAAATACGCTACTCGCGGCTGACGGCATTGGAGGAGGATATCCGCCGAGTGCAAGCACAACTATCAGAGGCACAAGGTGCCAACTCATTGGTGCGCGAAGAGGTAACGGCAGACGACATTGCCGAGGTGGTGGGCCGCTGGACGGGCATCCCCGTGACGAAGATGATGCAGGGCGAGCGTGAAAAGCTGCTCCATCTTGAGAGCGAACTCCATAAGCGTGTCATCGGACAAGAGGAGGCCATTACCGCCGTATCGGATGCCGTGCGCCGCTCAAGGGCAGGCTTGCAAGACCCAAAGCGCCCCATCGCCTCGTTTATCTTCCTCGGTACTACGGGCGTGGGAAAGACCGAGTTGGCCAAGACATTGGCAGACTATCTGTTCAACGACGAGACGATGATGACCCGCATCGATATGTCGGAGTATCAGGAGA